>JAYTBG010000001.1:0-69559 GCA_043737055.1 Chitinophagaceae bacterium
CTGCGTGCAATAGGACTCTTTCACAGCAGTGCTTATGCAGATGATGAGGCAAAAAAAGAAACCCGTAAAAAAGCCATCGAATTTATTAAAGCAAACTCAGCCATTGCTTTTTTAAAAACGAGTATGCCCGGTCTGTTTATGGACGCTGGTTTAAGCAAAGCCGATATTGATGATCTCTTACAAAAAGGGCAGCGGTTTCGGTCAGAAGTATTGGTTCAATACTACAATGCCATGCTGGCACGGCCAGATAGAACTGCGGTTTTAAAAACCTTTGCCGGGCCGGTTTTGTTTATTCTGGGAAGACATGATAAGGCTGTGCCGCTTGTACACGGTCTGCAACAGTCACATTTGTCTGCCAGAACGCATATACATATCCTAAGAGAAAGTGCACATATGGGGATGCTGGAGGAGCCGGAAAAATCTTTGTTAAATGTTACAGACTTTTTGAATCAGATTTACGTATAGTAAGACGCAGGCTGTTTTTTTATGTACTTTACGCAGACATCTGCTTAAACTTTAATGAAACCATTTTTACTTATACTTACTTTTTTTCTAAGTTGCTTTTTGGCAGATGCAAAACATATAACCGGGGGAGAAATGATTTATGATTACTTAGGGCCTGGCAGTGGTAACAGTCGTGCCTACCGGGTTACATTACGGTTATTCAGAGACGATAATTGTTTCAACTGTGCTGGCATGCCTCCCACAGTCACTATTGGAGTTTTCAATAAGGATAATTCACAATTGGTGACCAACCTAAACCTTTCACTTCTGAATTCCAACCAACTCCCTCTCAATACACTGCCATCCTGTATTACCAATCCGCCCACTCTTACCTATACTGTGGGGCTTTACTCATTCGATATAGAGCTGCCCTTTAATGCAGCCGGGTATACCGCGACCTATCAAACCTGCTGTCGCATAGACGACATATCTAACATTCCTAACTCCATTGGGGCCACATACACCACCGAAATACCCGGTTCAAATACCTTGGGTACGGAGCTAGATAGTAGCCCGAGGTTTGCACAAGGAATATCTATTGTATGCTACAACAAGCCTTTTACCTTAGACTTTAGCGCTACCGACCCAGACAATAATATTTTGAAATATAGCTTGTGTGAAGCCTATAGTGCAGGAAACGTTTCAAATGCCAGCCCGGTAAATCCTGCCCCTCCCCCATATGGTACCATCGATTACATCAATGGATATTCTGGGGCCCGGCCATTGGGTAACCAGGCGAGTATAAATCCACAAACTGGTATTATAACCGGGATTGCTCCGGACGCAGGCAAGTATGTAGTATCTGTTTGCGTGAATTCCTTTAACCGAACCACAGGTCAAATTATTGCCACGCATCGCAAAGATTTTATCATAACAGTGGCTCCCTGCGATTTTGCAGGCGCCCAGCTTTTGCCAAGTTATATCAGTTGTGATGGGTCTACTTTTAACTTTGAAAATCTCAACACCTCTCCCCTGAACTTAACTTTTCGGTGGGACTTTGGAGATGGTAATACGTCTTCTCAACAAAGCCCGACACATACTTACCTCGTGCCCGGTGTGTATACCTTGAAGCTGGTTGTTAATCCCGGGGGCGCCTGCTCAGACTCTACTAGTTCTCCCTTAAGTGTTTTTCCTGGCTTTTTCCCGGCAATGGAGGATAATGCACCGATGTGTAAAGGCTTGCCAGTGCAATTTAGAGACTTAACAACTTTGAACCACGGCAGCGTAAATTTTTGGAAATGGGATTTTGGGATACCGAACGTGGCCACTGACAGCAGCCGGATAAAATCGCCAACATTTACTTACGCCAACTCGGGGCCATATGACATTTCATTGATAGTGGGCAGTGATAAGGGCTGCCGGGATACCCTCTACAAAACGATTCAGATTGTAGACAGGCCAACATTCACAGTTCCTAACGATACCCTCATCTGTTCGATAGACACTTTGCAGCTAAACGCTGTAGGCAGTTCTAATGGAAACATTACATGGTCGCCCAATTACATGATAAGCAATGTAAATAGTTTTACTCCTTTGGTGAGTCCCAATGTTACTACGACCTATACCGCAACCTTTACAGATGCATTTGGATGTGTAGCTGTAGAAACGGTTACCATAAATATAGTGGACAGGGTAACATTACTGGCCGGAAGAGACACGACCATTTGCCTGACAGACACTGTTTTTTTACAACTGAACAGTGATGCATTGCAATACTCATGGACCCAACCAATAACACTTGATAACCCGCTGAAGAAAAATCCACGTGCATTGCCCACAGCCGCTACCACTTTGTACACTGTGACGGGGAGAATTGGAAAATGTGTTGCCCAAGACAATATCCAGATTACCACTGTACCATACCCCCTCGCAAACGCCGGCAGAGACACCACTATTTGTTTCGGAAATTCTGTGCAATTGCAGGCAAGCGGAGGCAGCACCTTTAACTGGACGCCGGTAAGATTTTTAACTAATTCTAAAATTGCAACTCCTGTTTCACAGGCGCCCAGAAGCGACATCAGGTATATTGTAGAAGTGAGAGATAACAGGGGTTGCCCTAAGCCGGTATATGATACCGTTTTGGTAACCGTTGCTAAAATAAGTGCCAATGCGGGTCCCGCAGATACGAGCGTTGTACTCGGACAACCATTGCAACTTAATGCGACTGGCAGCACAACCTACAACTGGACCCCCGCAACTTTTTTAAACAATCCCCGCATTTTTAATCCGGTGGCAAGGCCCACTGAGGATATCTCGTATGCAGTGAGGGTGAGCAATGAACAGGGATGTTTTGATCTGGATACTATCAATGTAAAAGTGTATAAAATTGACCCTGACCTACTGGTGCCAACTGGTTTCAGCCCTAACAAGGATGCACAAAATGAAGTGTTTCGCCCAATACCTGTCGGTATGAAATCGCTGGATGCATTTAGGGTGTATAACCGGTGGGGCCAATTGGTGTTTGCTACCACTATCATTGGTGCAGGCTGGGACGGCACGTTTGGTGGGCAAGAGCAAGCATCGGGTACCTATGTTTGGTATGCAGAAGGCACCAATTATCTCGGCCGAAAAATAGAAAAAAAGGGAACGGTAATCCTCATCCGGTAATATATTGTTCAACGCCTTAAAACAAAAAGACTGCCGGTAACCCGGGCAGTCTTTTTGTTTTAAATTGGTATATTGTGCGTTACCGTCTAACTAAATGAAAAAAATTTTATCGATACTCTTATTCATTGGAGCCTTTTTCCCATCCCAGGCAACACACACTAAAGGAGGATGGATGTACTACGAATATTTAGGGCCGGGGATAAATAACCCAACCCACCTGCGGTATAGGGTTGGCCTTAATTATTACATTGAATGCTCGTCTACTATCATAGAGCCATTTTTAAATTTTTCTGTTTTTAGTGCATCTTCGCCTTTTTCGTTCGTAGAGGATATACCGGTTGCTCTTGGAACCAACAATCAGTCTCAAAATTGCAATCTCCCTGGCTGCTACCCCTGTATAAGCAACATCCCAACCATCTGTTACAAAATATTAAACTACGAAACCATTATAGAGCTTGCCCCAAATGCTGCGGGCTATATTCTCTCTAAGCAGCGCTGTTGCAGGATAAATAATATCAGCAACATGCTAGCACCCTCCAATGTTTCTGGGGTAACTTATACCATTAGCATCCCCGGTGTAAATGCACCTATTGCTAATGCACATATCAACTCCAGCCCACGATTTAATTTTAACGACACAACGATAGTTTGTGCAGACAACCCATTTTTTGTAAGTTTTGCAGCTACAGACACTGATGGCGATTCTTTAGTCTATTCATTCTGCAATTCTTATACCGGCGCATCGCAATCCGTTCCAGATCCGGCAACTTCTTCACCCCCACCTTTTTCCCCGGTTCCTTATGAATTGGCATTTTCGGGCGCACAGCCCCTTGGCCCAGGCGTAAATATTAACCCGGTTACAGGCGTAGTAAGCGGCACTGCCCCACCCTCCGGCGAGTATGTGGTTACAATTTGCGTAGCAGAATATAGAAATGGCGTACGGTTTGCCGATTCAAGAAAGGAGCTTCACCTCAAAGTAACGCCGTGTACCCCAGTCATCGCTACATTAGACCCTACCTTTTTAACCTGCGGCGATCTTACGCTGGCGTTTCAAAACAATTCTGATGGGCCGTCCATTCAGAACTGGTTCTGGACGTTTGGCGATCCAACAACAGGCTCCAGCGACACATCTATTCTGCAATTTCCCTCGCACACGTTTAGTGCTGCAGGCGTTTATTCGGTTAAATTAGTGGTGAACAAAGGTTTGTCTTGCAGCGACTCCTCTTCCCAGATTGTTAGTGTATACCCCGGCTTCTTCTCCGGCTTTTCCAGCATTGCACCATCTTGTGAAGACGTGCCAATTCAATTTATTGATACCAGCAGAACCAATCATGGCGTGGTAAATCAATGGTTTTGGAATTTTGGAGTAACCACTACACTTGCAGACAGCAGCCGCAGCCAAAATCCAACCTTTACATTCTCCAACCCAGGCACCTATATAGTGAAATTAATTTCTGGAAATAGCCTCGGGTGCAAAGACAGTATCAGCATTCCGGTGGTGATCAGTCCAAGACCTGCATTGGTACTGCTTACTCCGGATAGCACCTATTGTGGTTTAGACAGCGTGCAACTAACGGCAACGGGTACCGGCAATTTTACATGGACGCCTGGCACAAATATTATTGGAGCTAACACAGGTGCACCTACAGTTTTTCCAACGGTGCCAACCACTTACACGGTCACTTTAGAAAATATGGGCTGTCGTAGCACAGACACAGTGCGCCTCAACCCCTCGTTTAATTTAACCAATAATATCAGTGCTTTTCCTGCCAGCATTTGCCAGGACGACACACTCAGGCTTACCGGCGGCAGCAATAAAACCAGCAATGTTCGTTGGCTGTGGGGCCCTGCTGCCAGCGTTGCTACTGCAACTGCCTCTACTACGCTGGCCTTTCCCCAGGTGAGCACCAATTACACTTTGCAAACAAGATGGGGCAACAATTGTGTTGTTTCAAAAACAATCAACATACCTGTAAAGCCTCTGGCAACACCCGGGGCGGGAGCGGATGTAGATTTTTGTAGTGGCCAGGCGGCAGTGCAACTTGTTGCAAGCGGAGGACAAACTTACAACTGGTCGCCCACCGCAGGGCTTAGCTCTACCACAATTCCTAACCCTTTAGCTTCTCCTGCAACCACTACGAGCTACGTGGTAGCTGTTGGCGTAACCGGTTGCGCAAAAAAAAGAACGGATACGGTGGTGGTTACTGTTCGCCAAAAGCCAATTATAAACATAACCAACGACACACTTATTTGTGTAACGGATACCTTGAGACTGAATGTTACAGGCCAGGGAAGTATTTTGTGGAGTCCGAATTATATGATCGACAATATCGGCTCGTTCTCGCCACTGGTGAGTCCAGACGTTCCTACCACATACCGCATGCGCTATACAGATTTGTTTGGCTGCTTTCAGGATGATACTGTACGGGTAGATGTAAAGGCACAGGTGACACTTGATGCAGGAATGGATACTGCTCTTTGCTTCGCCGATGGTTATCGGCTTCGCACTACTGGCGATGCGGTGAGCTATACCTGGATTCCGACCCTCTACCTTGATAACAGTCAAATCAAAAATCCATTCAGCTTACCAGACACAAGCATCACCTACACCGTTATAGGAAACATTGGTAAGTGCCAGGCACAGTCAGAAGTTACCATTAAAGTTATACCTCCGCCAACTGCTTTTGCAGGCAGGGATGCCACAATTTGTTTTGGAGAAACCGTACAACTTTTTGCATCCGGCGGCAGCAGTTATAGCTGGACCCCCGCCAACTTTTTATCTGATAAAAACATTGCCAACCCGTTTGCGCAAATACCTAGAGGTACTATGACCTACATAGTAACGGTAACGGATACCCTGGGTTGCCCTAAGGCAATTAATGATACCATTATTGTAAAGGTAATTCCTCCGCTCCGGGTAAATGCCGGCCCCTCAGACACCAGTATAGTGGACGGGCAACCCCTGTTTCTTCGGGGTACCGGCGCATTAAATTACACATGGTCGCCACGCACCTGGTTAAGTAATGCATCTATTGCAAACCCAGTGGCAACACCTCCGGACAGTATACAATACATCTTAACGGGGACAGATATTAATGGATGCGTAGGCACAGACAGTATTAATGTAACTGTATTTACCATTGAACCGAGTATGTATGTGCCTACAGCGTTTACGCCTAATGGTGATGGGCGAAATGATGTGATTCGCCCGGTATTAATTGGCATGAAATCACTAACCTACTTTAGAGTTTATAATCGTTTTGGAGAGTTGGTGTATATAACTTCAAAATTTGAAGAGGGCTGGAATGGCGTCTTCAAAGGAAAACCACAAGATACCGCAACGTTTGTGTGGGTAGCGCAGGGTATAACCTACAAAGGTGATGTGATCAATAAAAAAGGTCATGTTGTATTGATCCGCTAGAGAAGCTAACAACTCGTTGTAAATACATTCCACAAAATT
This sequence comes from Chitinophagaceae bacterium, assembly GCA_043737055.1. Classification (GTDB taxonomy): domain Bacteria; phylum Bacteroidota; class Bacteroidia; order Chitinophagales; family Chitinophagaceae; genus Ferruginibacter. The sequence goes on from JAYTBG010000001.1 coordinate 6,572, forward strand.
AAAATTATGACAAGAACAGTTTTTATATCTGGTGCTACGGCAGGCATCGGGCGTGCTTGCGCAGAGAGATTTGCAAAAGAAAAATGTAATGTAATTATCACTGGCAGAAGAAAAGACCGACTGGAAGCTTTGGCTGAGGAGCTAACTAATAATTACCAGGTTGATGTGCTTACACTATGTTTTGACGTGCAGGATAAAAAGGCCGTTTTCGATGCTATTGAAAGTATGCCCGAAGCGTGGCGCCAAATAAGTATACTCATCAACAATGCCGGCCTTGCATTGGGCAAGGAGCCTTTTGACGAAGCCGATATGGACGATTGGGAAACAATGCTTAACACAAATGTAATTGGGCTGTTGTACGTAAGCCGGGCGCTGCTTCCATTTTTAAAAGCTGCAGGTAATGCACAGATCATTAATATGGGATCTATTGCGGGCAAAGAAGTATATGAAAATGGAAATGTGTACTGTGCCAGTAAATTTGCTGTAGATGCTCTTAACAAAAGTATGAGGATAGACCTGATGAAACATGGCATCAAAGTATCCGCCATTCACCCCGGGGCGGTAGAAACAGAATTTTCCCTCGTTCGGTTTAAAGGCGATAAAAACAAAGCTGATACAGCCTATCAGAATTTTGTACCACTTACTGCCGAAGATATTGCAGACACGGTGTATTACTGCGCATCCCTACCACCACATGTATGCATCAACGATCTTGTAATAACTTGTCTGCAACAGGCTGGCACGTATTATTTTAATAAAAACAGTCATTAGGAGTGCGAACAAATGCTTACACTATTTATGGTTTAGAAACACTGTTGACACCAGTTTTTTTTAAAAGTTGACCGACACAATATTATAATCCCTTTCACGTTACGATGGCAGATATTTTAGGCTGGTTAAAAAATTTGTTTTAACCTTGCTTATCCTTTATCTGAAATCCTCTCACATGAAAAACCTTGTTCAAATTCTTGCGCTATTTCTCTTATCACTTGTGGGGCCCTCTGCTTTCGCCCAGGCGGTAATTCGCCAGGTTCCCTGCTCCAATCTTTCCATTTTACAACAAGCTGACAGTATTAAGGCCAACTTAAGCCTTGCCGGTTTTATTGTGGTAAAAGAAGCCAGTGTATCTATGGAAAGCGAGTATGAGTTGCCTGTGGTTGTTCCAATGACACAAGGAAGCTGGTACCAGTTTGTATTTATTGGTGACATGAGTTCCCGGCTTTATGAAGTGCGCATGTTCGACTGGAATGAAAAACAGGTAGTGTATCAAAAGAAAATGTGGGGCGATATAGATGGAAATGTAATTCGCTACGACTACATTCCAAAATTTTCCGAATACCACATGATCAAACCTGTACAGGTAAATAAAAAGAAGAAGAAAGATCTTTGCGGTTATGTGATATTGCTAAAGAAGGTGAAAGAGAATGCGGTTTCTAAAACAGAGTAAAGTTTAGTTATTATACATGTCCTGGCTTTTCAAAGCCGGGGCTTTTTTTTGCTCTAAACAGAAAGCTTAGGAGGATGTTTACCAATTCATTGGTCATTCGTCATTGGGTTATTAGTCATGCGGCATTGCGCAGGCTAAATTCGTTCTACGTTCGCTACTCAACATTCGTCATTGGGCTTTCTGGCTATAGCCTTGGGTCCTACAAAAAATCCCCACCTTTCATGGTGAGGATTTTATATAAACGATTTAGAAGGTTTTATTGAGCCAGTGAGATCCTTACCTGCACCCCAGCCCTTGTATTTACGGTGGGCGCACTAGAGGAAATGTAAGGCGTCACCCTGCGTTGATCGAAATAAAGTTTCAGGTTTACACGATTGTTTAAGAAATAATCAATCGTTGGGGTAATGGTAACCTCTTTGCTTCCCCCCGTTGCAAAATTATTATCCTGATCAAGCCGGCTATTGGCAGTTACATTGTCTCTGATCCTCAAATCCAGTCTGAAGTTGATCTCGTTATCCAGCGTACCTTTTCCTTCTTTATCCAAAAATTTAGGAAGTTTTAAGCCAGCTAGCAGCTTCAATCCCCTCTTGCGATAACCTGCTCCAATCACAAACTCGGTACTGCGCACTTCACTCAATTGGTAGTCAAAAAGACTTAGGCTTAGCATGCGTGTTTTTGTGTACTCAAACTTCGCTTGCATCTGGTTTACAAACATCATATCGAAACCAACAAGTGGTGAAAACTGCTCATTGATCGTTACATTCGGCACCAGGAAGTATGGAATAAAATTTTTGGATTCAGGATCAAAAAAAGATGGATATCCAAAACGGGAAACATCCTGGTAAAGCAAGGCTGAGGTAAACCCATTCATACTCAGCGTGCCGTTGTAACCATGAGACAAAGTAAAATTGGTGAAAATTTTATCGAAGCCTTTAACCCTGTTCAGGCCGTTGTAATCGAGTTTCCAATTCGGCATCGGCATGATGTCCTTAAATGGATTGGAGCGGATGTTTTGATTCTGTTGGTTGATGAGCGAAACATTCTCGGGGTCCTGGCCAGTGTATGCTGCGATGAACGATGGGATTAAAACATCAACAGCATATTTTGAGTAGCCGAGGTAATAACCATCGGCGCCCACCTGGTTATTGGTGTACGGATTTTTTTGTCCGAGCCTGCGGGAAAGAATTACACGATTTCCCTCAAACTCTTTGAACGTAGCAGACACCCGGTTTGGATCGAACTTGCCAAACAAGGTTTTAAAAGATATATACGACACATCAAAACTTCCCCCAACATATGGATTTAAATGTTGGAACGTTCTGTTATTTCCGCCAGTTGTATCGATGTAGCGGAAGGTTTCGTTGTAATTTTTATTAAATGATTTGGTAAGGTTAACTGTAATTATCAAATCCCTCACCGGCTCTATCTGGCCACTTAAAGTGAGCCTTTGATTAAACGTTTGTTGAAACAGGTAATTAAAATTGGTGTCTTTCGTAACCAGGCCCTTGTCCGCTTTACGGTTCAACCAATTGGTATCTGGTTGATACCCCAGGATAAAGTCGAAACCCGGTGCCATGCTTTTAAAATTCTGCCCAAGAAATTGGGTACTATCTGTATACCCTGGCAAACGGGTATTAGCATCTTCTGAAAAACTGACGTTCACATTTTTAATACTCGTGAGTAATTTCCCAAAAACACGGGCTGCTGTGCCCAGGTATGGTACGGCAGTTTTATCCAGGATCTTTCTGGTTCGTAACACTCTCTTGCCACTTTTCAATGTTACACTATCGCTCACCTTTGTGTACCTGTTTTTCCATTTTTCTTTGTCTGTTGAGATAGAAGGAACGTCTAGTTGCTTTAGCCATTTAGACTTCATGTAAAGCTTCGTAAAATCCAGTTGAACATTCGCTTCTTTTTGCTGGCCGTTCTCAAGGGTATTGCCTAACTCTACTGCCAGTCTCGAAGCGCCTATCCACCGATAAGTTGCCTGGTATTTGATGTTCATCGTCGTCCAATCCAACAATGGAAACTTTGCCGTAGGCAGTGTGTAGGAGAAATTAGCTGTTTGGTAAAACAAGGTATTTCTTCCACCTCGCAGCAAATTCTTCATCACTGAATCTTTCTTTGCCTTAGTGTCAATTCTTCCTATCGGTTCATCTATTCGGGAATTGTTGGTTGCTACATAATCGAGCGAAAGTGCACGTGTAAAATTCCACCGCATAATATAATCCCGTTGAAAAACAAAGTACTTGTCATAGGTCTCTGGTATGGCGTATTTAGGTGCACCAATACTCCTTGGTCTCACTACGCCAAATTGCCTGCTGATGTCGGCTCTAAAACTTAACTGAGCAGGAACATAGTTGATGTTGAAATCTTTTATAAGATCAAACCAATGATGTTTTGTTTTCTTAAACATCTTTTTAAATGGCTCGAAGTAACGAGGCTGCGGTGCAAAGTTATAACCTATTGCTCCGCGGTGCCGGGTAACATCATTGTATTCAATTAGCGGAGTGTGGCTTCTGGCTTTTATGTATGAATAGCTTACATCCACATTCTCAATATCGTAGATCTTTGGCTTTTTACCATTGGTTTTATTTTTCTTAACGTTGGTGAAGTTAACAGTGGTGATCGAAGTAAAATCAACAGCAGCCTTGCGGATAGAATCTCTTGCTCCGGCATCCCTGTTTTTCAACTTGTCATTAAGCTTTATATCCTGGTCAAAGGGGTCATACTCCGGGGTACTGTTGGTTTGAGAATAACTGGCAAAAACCGGTATAGACATGCCTATATTTTTGGGCAGTAATTTTCCAAGTTCCAAATTGGCCGCTACATCAAACTGAACAAAATTATCCCGATAGCGATCGTTTACTCTTTGTTCTAAAGTACCAAAACCTTGAGTATGCATATTGGCAGAAAGCGACACACTACCGAGGTCAGAAAGTAGCAAGTCTACCCTGCCTAAAGCGGCATAGCCACCTTCTTCATCGAGTGAGGAAAGCCGCAGCTCATTAGCCCACATCTCTCCACAAATCGGCTCAGATGCATTGGTATTCTCCACCCCAATTAATACGCCCTTTATTTCTCCAAGATTGGGACTGCCCATAACCGAATACTCATGCCCATTATCTTGCAACTGTCTGAAAACCTTGTTTAGTGGGGTGCTGCTCAAATTTCGTTTTTGCTTTAGCCTGGTAAGCACTGTCAGATCTACATCCATGGAGTTTCTTGGGTTCCATAATGTATCATTGTATTGGTCTGAGTCCGGATTTAAATTGCCGGCTGCATGGGGTGTAAGAATCAAGGGAATTCTTATCTCATAATAGTTGCTCACAAAATCTGTTCCCAGCCTCACTACGGCAGTAAGGTCTCTGTCTTTTATAGAAGACGGATCAGATTTTTGTGCTCTTTCTGCATGAAGGTACATTTGAAATTTGCGGAATTGGCGCAAATCCCTGTTCGCAAATGTTTGAAAAACTGCCTTGCCATCATTCTGCGAAAGCTCACAAAATTGTAACTGCAGGGCTTGCTCATTTTGCAATAAGTTTACGCCGTTGTTACTGAGCGTTTGCACTCTTTGAATTTCACGTGGTGTGCGGTATGGGAGTGGCACTCGTTTGTCATTCTCTTCAATATTTACAGCCCCCACATTTAGTGGCGATGCCGATGGTGGTGTGTAAAGTCCGGTAGAATCTAAACCATATTGAAACTTACGCCAAATATTACGGGTAAGTTGAAGAGATCCAAAGCGCATCGTAACGCTGTCTTCAAACCCGGTCATGAACATCCGGATGAAGCGGATAGATTTAAAGTCGGGAATATTTCCGATTTTTTTATTGTAGCTGCCAATCGGTATCCGAAATTGGTACCAGGTTTCATTCCGCTGCTGGCTGTTAGGCAAGCTTACTGTAACTACTTTTTTGTCTACAATATAATTTGTGCCCACCGACATTTCCGGTGCTGAGCTTGGTTTGATATCTACGATGTATTGAAAATATTCCTCCGTTTCATTAAGCGTATTGTCCCGGTTAAGGTCTTCAGCATCCGGGTAAAGTGTGGCAGCGCTGGAAAACTCAGCACCGTCAGAAATGGGAGAGTTCCCCTGGGGGCTGTTATAATTTTTATACCTGGCCAAAATACCATCGTTGCCATCAAACGAACCATCCCGGTAATTTGTATAGTTATCTGCCGAAGGATCACTGAGTGCATCCTGGTACGCCTTGCTATTGGTACCAAAATTTGCCTGCAACTCGGCAAGGTAGGCCTGGCGTTTAGAAACTTCTGAAGTGTCATTGATACCATCAAGACCTACATCCTGAAAAAGCCTGTCTTCAGGAATATTGCTAAAAGCAGTTGTTACTTGTATAGGATTGCGGGGAACTTTGCCCCAACTGGTAGTATCAACCGGAGCAGGTGCATTGGGGGTGGCCAACCCATTTTCATAAAAACGACGTCCGTCTTTTAATATATCCTCGGAAATATTTCCAAGGTTAACATACATCTTACCCCCAATAGAGTTACCAATACTAGGATTGGCTGCAGTGGGAATAAATGGATCCTGCACCCAAAATTCTACAAACTCAATGTTACTTGTTTCAAAATCGGTCTGATCGATGGAGCGCATCAAACCACCCCAATTTTTTCGTGGCTGCCTGAAGCGGCCGGCAACATTCAGTTTGGCCAAATCCGACTCATAATTGTAAGGACCTTTTTCTGCCGGGTAATAACTCAAATCGAAAGTCACCAATTGGCTTTCGCCAAAACCTGTTGTGCGCTGCGGAAAAATTTCCTTCTGATAAACCTGGCGCACCCGTGGGTCGCTTAGTAATTCCGCATTGTCTGCAAGAGGATTGTTAGCCCCTTTATACTGTTGCAAGGTTTGTTCTATCTGGTACCACGCAATTTTCGATCGCTGTTTACCGTAATTGATGTTGTCATTCAGCGAAGCCTCGGGAAAAAGTAGCTGACCAAATTGATCTGTTGCACCAAACGGAGTAGAGGCCAATGCCCAGCTTATGGGAGGAAAGCGAAGGTCTATGCCAGACTTGCTGCCTTCAAAATCATCTATATTAACAATACCAGCGTCGCCTTTTCCAATCTGCGGTGCATGTCCCGGGTTGAGCATGGCGCCCTCGGCGTATACATTCATGCTGGAGGATGCGGCTGCATTGTAAAACGGAAGTTTATCAAGCAATTTGGAAAGTCGTGGCATGTCTTTACGATAGTTCACATCCAGGCCATACATAGCATTCCTAATGGGGTCTTCTCCGTAAGTAACTTTTGTAAAAAAAGGCCGTTCACTTAACCTCACAATGGTTCCCCCAAAAGACAATTGCTCTTTAGCTGTATTTTTCGCAAGATAGTCCATCCTTAACCCCAGGTAAGATCTTTGCTGCAAACCAAAAGACGCATTGTTTTCAAAATTTACCTGCACCGGCAGGCCAGCATTTAAAATCGCCTGATTGGTAACCTTGATGGTGCCCAAATCGTAGTTGATATCATAATCTACCCCTTCTTGCAGGCTGCGTCCACCAGCAGATACGGTAACAGAACCTACCGGTATGTTGTAGCCAATGCTGATATCGGAGGACCCCGAAGATTTGGCTCTTCCTTGTAAAAGAAATCTGTTTAAATTAGGGAACTGTTGTGCCACAGCTTTAATAGAATCGTACAGTGCAAAAAACAACGTGTCTTTTGCGTTGGCAGGAACAGTGGTGTAAAGCTGGGTTGCAAGATCCCTACCAAACGGTTCTAACACCGGAAAAATAACACGGCTATATTGAGAGACAACTGTAAAGTTTTCTACGTAATCAAATACACCATCAGGCTGCGGGTCGTTCTGGCTATTTAGTCTATCCAGGTTTATTAAGGAGATTATGGGAGTTCCCTGGTTTCTTTCACCAAAGGGAACGTACCTCTTAGCTCCTAACCCAGGTTCTTCATACAACACATCCAATTTAAAATCGGACGGAGTGAGCACACCATAGCCAATGCTGTACACATTCTTCATCATCAAGTCCCAGATGGGTAGTGTAGGCCTTTGAGAAGTAGCTTTCAACAATTTTAAAAACAACACTTTTTGAGTGGCTGATGAACTGTCTGGCGGCACATCCTGAGAAAATTCTCCCACCTGGTAAATACGCCCGTTGAAAGAATATTGATAGGCAACACCAAGCACTTCGTCTGTTTGAAGAGGTTGACTCAGCGACAATGTTCCTACCCCAGCCTGGCGGTTGAAAGTATATTGAGTAGAATCCAGTTTACGGGCAAAGGTTTTTTCAAAATCCTGCACAGGACTTAGGCCAAGGCTGGTAAGATTAATGAAGGCCCTTGCCGGGTTACGGGGATCTGGTTGACTTAATACTTTTGAGTAAAGGTCATTGGCAGCATTATAGGGCACTTCGGCACTTGTTAGAACATTGATAGTAGGTGGTTGTTGAAATGGTTTGTTTTCGCCGAGATCCATCAAGCCAACAACATCCCTTGTTTCTGTGGTGGTTCCATTTCTGTTGGTAACCCACACTTCCATTCTAAGAATTTGTACAGGGCTGGTTACTGCGGGCAACCTGCTCATCACAGAATTATACTTGTTTCTAAAATATTGTCCTACCAGGAAGTGGCGATTTTCCTCGTACTCATCTGCTTTTATTACGAAAGGTTGTGAGGCTGCGCCGCCCTGGAGATCTACACTTTGCCGCTGAGATTTTTGATTGGCGAGCACCGTAGTAATAAATAATTTACCAAACTGCAATTGTGTCTTCAATCCAAAAAGCTGTTGGGCACCAGGTATTAATGTTCCCCGGCTGGGAAAGTTTACGTTTCCTGCTTCAAAGCGTTTCAGAATTTCATCGTCTTTACCAGTGTAGTCTAATTTTAATTGGTTCTCCAGGTCAAAATTTGCAAGGGTGTTGTAATTTATCGGGAATTTCATTTTGTCGCCAATGCTGGCGTTTACATTCACCTGGGCGTTCATGTTAAAATCGAGGCCACCATTTTTCCTCGCTCTTTCTGGCAAAGTCGGATTATCTATTCGCTGGCCCATGTAGCCTGCAGTGATGTCTACATTCCCCTGGGGGCTGATCTCAATTTTGCCATTTCCAAAAAGCCTGTTAAAGAGCCCTTCAGACAATGAAAGTTTTGGCTTGGAGAAACGATTACGGTTTAGAAGGCTGGTTGTATTCGCTCTCTTTTTGAAATATTCCACTTCTGCCTGGCGGTTACGCATCTGCCAATACTCATCTAATGAATAAATGGTGGGGATACGGTAAAATCTGTTTCCTATTTTTTCGTAAACAATGTACCTGCGGCTGATGGCATCATACACCACCGAGTCCTTAATGTTAGATGGATCTTTCAGGTTGTAGGTATTGCTGGAGCTGCCAGAAACGAAATCGCCCCTCCTGTCATTGATAGGAAAACGCAAACTGTCTCCACTCCTTACGGGAGTAATGGTATCTTGAAAGTAAAAGGAATTGTGAGTTCCTGAGGCAAATGAAGTACCCGAAGTATAAAACACAAGGAGCAAAGGCAATAAACCCAGGATCACCAGCGTGTAGATAGATTTTCTAATAAGCAACATCCCGTAAAATGATTAACGTAGAATTTCTCTCAAATGGCTTTTAATGCTTTTTTTATCAAATCTTCCAACTGTGATATATTGGGCTCGGCACGGATAATTTTTTGAACAGACAGCTCGGCCTGTTGACGGGATATACCTAAAGCAGCAAGAGCAGTAGAGGCATCTTGTTCTAAACTATTGATAGCGGATGGCATTAAATCTCCACCTGCAGATTGCTTGCCGACTTTATCTTTTAGTTCCAACACCAGTCTTTCTGCTGTCTTTTTCCCAATCCCCTTCACACTTTCTATCAGTTTTAAATTTGCTGACAGAATCGCCATCCTCACTTCATCAGATTTCAAGGAGGACAACATCATACGGGCAGTAGCTGCACCAACACCAGAAACACTGATTAACAACACAAACATTTCCTTTTCTTGCTTCTCACTAAAACCGTATAACACATGCCCATCTTCCTTTACCTGCAAGTAGGTATATAATTTCCCGGTTTCATGAGGCAGAATATCAGAATATGTGTTGAGGCTGATATTGACTTCGAACCCAATTCCATTAACATCTACATAAACCTGGGCGGGTGTTTTATAAGTAAATTTTCCTTGCAGGTATGCATACATAGTAAATAAATAAACAAGTGGCGAAAATAGGAATATTTTATCAGCCCCAGCGGTTAAAAAATAGCAATAACTATTAAACCTTATTTTTACAACTTTAGTATAATTACAAATTAAAAAATATAAATATTAGTTCATGCAAAAAATTACTGCAGCTATCACAGGGGTTGGTGGATATGTACCGGAGTTCAGACTTACAAACGCTATTTTGGAAACAATGGTAGACACTAACGATGAATGGATACGCAGCAGAACAGGTGTAGAAGAACGAAGAATTTTAAAGGGGGAAGGTTTGGGTAGCAGTGATATGGGCGCAGAAGCGGTAAAAGAGTTATTTAAAAAAAGACATATCGACCCTAGTGAAATAGATGCTGTTATCTGTGCTACGGTTACCCCAGATATGGTTTTTCCTGCTACTGCCAATCTTATTTGCGAAAAAACCGGTATGACTAATGCATTCAGTTACGATTTAGGAGCTGCGTGTTCGGGCTTTTTATTTGCCCTTACTACTGGCGCCAGTTATATTGAAAGTGGTCGTTACAAAAAAGTGGTGGTGGTGGGTGTTGATAAAATGAGTGCCATTATCGATTATACAGATCGGGCAACATGCATCATTTTTGGCGATGGCGGCGGAGCCGTATTGCTCGAACCCAGCGAAGACGGCCTGGGGGTGCTGGATAGCATTATGAAAAGCGATGGAAGTGGTGCTAAGCATTTACATATGAAAGCTGGAGGATCTGTGAAGCCTGCTACGGCAGAAACGGTAGCAGCGAGAGAACATTTTGTTTACCAGGAGGGTCAGGCAGTCTTTAAATTTGCAGTAAGAGGAATGGCCGATGTGAGTTACGAACTGATGCAGAGAAACAATTTAACAGGCGATGATATTGCATGGCTGGTGCCGCATCAAGCTAACCTTCGCATCATTGATGCCACCGCCAATCGTATGAGTTTGCCAAAAGAAAAAGTGATGGTCAATATCCAAAAATATGGCAATACTACAGCGGGCACATTACCGTTATGCTTGTGGGAGTGGGAAAAGCAACTTAAAAAGGGTGATAATGTAATACTAGCATCGTTTGGGGGTGGCTTTACCTGGGGTGCCACCTGGCTTAAGTGGGCGTATGACACGGTGTAGGAACAATATTAACCAATAGGTGCGAGCAATGTTGTTTTATAATTACATGGTCCATTGAAAACAATGAATGATCCATTATGCAAAAACCAATTATAGTATTTTTTACCGCATTGTTTTTTGTTTTGCCGGGCAAGTCACAGCTCACCAGATATATCATTGAATTAACAAACAAAGCAGAAAATACCTACACCCTCTCTGCGCCTTGGGAGTTCCTTAGTGCCCGGGCTTTGGAGAGAAGGACAAGATTCAATATCGCCCTCGACAGCACAGACCTACCTGTTACGCAGAGATACTTAGACAGCATTCGGCTGGCAGGAAATGTCAGCATCCTCAATTCCTCGAAGTGGCTGAACCAGGTGGCGATTCAAACTACCGATGACGCTGCTCTTGCAAAGATCAACAGCTTTCCCTTTGTAAAAAATTTCAGAGCAATTGCACCACGTACTGCTTCTAGCACGTCTCCACTAAATAAATTCGAAACTGGATCAACTCCTGCAGGTTCCCTATCTTCCGAGAGCTTGCAGATTGACTTAACTAATTTATACAACTACGGGCAGTCGTATGGACAGGTGCATTTGCACCAAGGCGAATTTTTACATAATCATGGGTTTAGTGGTCAGGGAATGCAACTAGCGATGCTAGATGCGGGGTTTCCTAACTACCCGACAGTAGCGACTTTTGATAGTGCCCGCATCAATAATCAATTCTTGGGTACATGGGACTTTGTTACCAATAACAGCAATGTGAATGGGGCTAATTCTCACGGAACTCTTTGTTTGAGCACGATTGCAGCCAATGTGCCCGGTTCGTTTGTAGGTACTGCCCCTAAAACCTCCTTTTACCTATTTAGAACAGAAGACGCAGCCACCGAGTACCCAATAGAGGAACAGAATTTTGCGGCCGGTTTAGAGAAAGCAGACAGTTTGGGAGTTGAACTGGCAAGCGTTTCGCTTGGCTACTACACATTTGATAACCCCGCTTTTAATTATACCTACGAGGATATGAATGGGGATAGAACCATTAGCGCCAGGGCAGCAGATTGGGCTGCCAGGAAAGGGATGCTGGTGGTTGTTGCCAACGGAAACGAAGGGTCAACTCCCTGGCATTATTTGATCACACCAGCAGATGCAGATAGTGTACTTTCTGTGGGCGCAGTAAATACAGCGGGTGCTGTAGCCCCATTTAGCAGCTATGGACCGAGCAGTGACGGACGGGTAAAGCCTGGGGTAGCGGCAGTAGGTTGGGGCTCATTGGCCGACCCTTCCTCTGGCATCTATGGTTTTTACAATGGCACTTCCCTGGCTTGTCCCAATATCGCGGGGCTTGCCACATGCTTGTGGCAGGCATTTCCTGAAGAAAACAACATGGGAATTATCAGCGCTTTGCAGCAATCGGCCACAAGGGCAAATACTCCGGATGATAGGATGGGGTATGGAATACCAGATATGAAAAAAGCTTTTGTAATTCTTTTAAAAAGGTTTTACACGCAAAAAATTCAGCAGGCGGGTTGCAATGCAACCATAAATTTTACTGCCAAAAGTTCTTCAAACATGAATTTTGAAGTTCAAAGGAAGTTACCTACCGATGCAGATTACGTTACGGTGCAGATACAATTAGGATCAGGCAATTTTGCCAGCGGTACTTTTAGTTATACCGACGACCTGGCTTCTTTTTCTTCTCCCATTAGCATCAGCTATCGAATCAAAATGAATATTGATACTGATACTAGTTTTTTCTTCGACCCCGTAACCATCAATCATGCAAATAATTGCATTACTTACATTTTCATTGGCAATGGGCAATGGACTGATCCCAGCAATTGGGATGCTGGGTTAATTCCTCCCGTTGTATTGCCTGGCGGGAGTACTATTGTAATTAATCCAGTAGCTAATGGTGAGTGCATCTTGAACACCCACCAGCAAGTGCTTGCTGGTGGCTATTTTACGGTACTGCCGGGAAAGCGGCTCATCATTCCTGGCAACCTCAGCATTCAGCAATGATCATTTTTGTAAGACCGCAACAAACATGGTATCCGCTTGCATGTGATATCCCATGAGATATTGTTGGTGGAGTAATTTTAGAGATTGATTTTGTTGGAGGCTAGCAACAACATCTTCGTTTTCTTTTTTAAAAACGGAGCAGGTAATGTAAAACAAAAGACCTCTTTTGTTTAAATATTTGGCAGCGTTGTTGGCGATAGCCAATTGTTTTTCTGCATATTTCTTTATCGTTTCTGATTTGAAAAAAGCGAGCTGTTCTGGCGTGCGGCTCCACGTCCCGCTGCCTGTGCATGGAGCATCACACACTACAAGATCGAAGGGGCCAACCGAGCCGGCGGGTAATGATTCTTGAAGGTTTGCAATAAATTCTTTATAGATGGGCACTTTCGCCTGAGCCAATCTCTCCTTTAGATTATGTAGAATAGATTTGCGTATATCTGACACCGTTAGTTGTATTTTGCCGTTCAATTTATCGTGCAATAAAATTGACTTCCCACCGCTCGCAGCACAACAATCCCAAACTACTACTTGTTTATTATCGCCCGGGAGCATGGGCTCATTTTGTAAAAAGTCAAAAACTTGTTGCGAGTTATAATCCTGAACAACAACGTCTTCATTTAACCGAACTATTTTTTGAAGTGAACTAGCGTTCGGTAGAGCCAGGCATTTGGGTGTTAGCTGCTCGAATGGTAGAGCTGCCTGGGTTATTTTTTCAATTACGACGGGCATTTTTCCGGGCCTGGCCCTTAAGTATAGCAAGGGTTGAACTAGCATTGAAGCGCTGAAGTCGTAGGTATTAATCGGCTCTCCTAAATCCTCTAAGAAGGGGAACAGAGTCTCAATTGGAACCCCGAGAAGCTCTAGTTTTTTGGCGGATGACCAATTAATTTTTTCATTGAGCTCTGGAGCAAGCTGGGCCAGGAAATTACCCGGATTCTTTTCGCAAAGAAAAAAACTTTTAATGATAGCTTCTTCAGTTTTTTCGTGCTGCCAAAGGTGAAAAGTTCGAAAGTAATTGTAACACAAATTTGAAATTGTCTTACGATCCCTTGAACCAAATTTTTTATTGGCTGCAAGGTATCTTTTAATACAAAAATTAAATGGCTCTTCACCCTTGTAAGATGCTACAGCGCTGGTGGCTGAAGAAAGATAAGAGAAGGCGTGTCCCATAATAAAAAAGGCCGGCAACACCGGCCAGTAGAAAAGTACTTAACTGGATATTTCTAGCAGTGCATCTAAGGGATCTTTGCCAAACAACAAAAGCGCTGGACTTTCCAATAACTGCCTTACTCTAACTAAAAATCCAACTGACTCTCTACCATCAATTACCCTGTGATCATAACTCAGGGCTACATACATCATCGGCTTAATTACCACCTGGCCGTTTACCGCCATGGGCCGTTCTACAATGTTGTGCATTCCTAAAATAGCACTTTGCGGAATATTAATAATAGGTGTGCTCATCATAGATCCGAATATGCCTCCATTGGTGATGGTGAAGGTGCCACCTGTCATCTCTTCAATCGTGAGTTTATTGTTCTTAGCTTTAGTTGCCAATTCAACCACCGCCGCTTCTATACCTTGCATGCTAAGACTCTCCGCATTCCGAATTACCGGAACTACCAGGCCCTTGGGAGCACTCACCGCAATGGATACGTCGCAATAATCGTGGTAAATAATGTTCTCGCCATCCAGATATGCGTTTACGGCGGGGAAATCCTGCAAGGCATAACAACAAGCTTTCGTAAAAAAACTCATAAAGCCCAGGTTTACGCCATGCTGCTCCCTAAACTTGTCCTTAAACTTCTTTCTTATCTCCATGATAGGCCCCATATCTACTTCGTTGAAAGTAGTGAGCATAGCCGTGGAATTTTTTGCTTCTATCAATCTTCGGCTTATGGTTTTACGCAGACTGCTCATTTTCTCAGGCCTTTCTTCTCTGCTGAATAACGACTTATCAAGGCGGCGACCAGGGTTGTTCAAGATGGCCAATACATCTTTCTTTATTATTTTGCCATTACTGCCTGATGGAACAATTTGATGACTGTCTACCTTTTTATCTGCGATAATAGCAGCCGCTACCGGTGTAGCTTTTATGTCTGGAGGGGTTGGTTCTGCAATTTTGCCATTGCCACTTGCTGCCGGGGCGGTTTGTGGGGCTGCTGTAGGCTCTTCCACTTTCGGAATGGTCACCTCTGCGATAGCTGGCTTTAAGCCTCCTGTATCAATACTCCCAACGGAGTCACCAATTGCAAGTGTGTCACCTTCTTTAGCAATTTGTTTGACTGTTCCGGATTGTTCTGCGTTTATCTCGAAGGTTGCCTTTTCGCTTTCAAGTTCTGCTATTACCTCATCTCTTTCGGCCCACTCACCGTCTTTTTTAAGCCATTTTACAAGGGTTACCTCACTTATACTTTCTCCAACAGTGGGAACTTTTATTTCTAATGCCATCTTGTAATATATTTTCGCAAATTTCGGGAAAATTGCTCATGAGCCTGAAATAATTAGTATTAAAAAAAAATAACCCTATTGTGGTATATGAAATAGATATTTTATGTATATTTTTATCGTCTAATAATCCTACGTCAGACCGTTTAATAAAAAGAAGTTGCATTCTACTAAGTTAAAGTGCTCCTTGTGCAATAGAAAGTTAGCTTTACATAACTGATTAAAAACGAAACAACATGTTACCCAAAAAATTACAAACGGCATTTGCTGCACTTTTGTTACTTGGCTTCCAAAGCCAGGCACAGCTAAACATTCAAAGCGGTGCTACCTTCTTTATGCAAACGGGCGCCCAGGTTACCGTGCAGGGAAATGTAGATAATGCCGGAACACTAACCAACGATGGTTCTCTTAGGGTTCAGGGTAACTACCTGAACACGGGCAGCTACACAGGCGTAGGTACTACTGGTATTCTTGAGATGTATGGGACGGGAAATGCGACCTTAGCGCCAGGCGCATCAACTATTGCAAATCTTCTTATCAATAAAACTGCTGCTACCGATCTAGTAACCTTGACGGCCTCTACCACGGTTAGCACTGGTTTCACATTGACCAATGGCGTGCTGACAACTAACCCGACTGTTACGCCAGCAGTTGCATTGATATCCCCTGCTTCAACGCCATACAGTTTTGCTTCAGGAAAAGAGGTAGTAGGCAGAGTAACCCGCACTGGGTGGTCGAATGGGTCTGCAAGAGTTTTTAACCAACCAAACATGCTGGTTACAACCAATGCTGGTACTGCACCATCAGATCTGACTGTTACCATGATTCCCAATGGTGATCCTACTCAGGTAGAAAGAGAAGTTAAAAGAAAATTTGGTTTTGCTTACACCGGCGGAACTGGTTTTACTGCTGACATCCGATATCCATATCTAACCTCAGAACTTAACACCAATAACGAAGTAAACCTTGTTCCCTGGAGACTTGTTACGGAGTGGAATTCTCGCACAATTGATATTACCCGCAACACCGGGAGCGACTGGGTAAATACAACTGGCATTACCCCCACTGAATTGATCCAAGAGTGGAAACTGGCAGATCCGAATTATACAATGAATCTGACGGCTTTCATGCGTGGGGCATGGAACAATCCTACTGCACTGATGAGAACAACAATAAACTCCAGTGGTCTCCTGCAATTAAATCAGCCATACACAGTACCTCCTTATCTTTATCTTGGATCCGAATCTGTAGGAGCCATACCTAATGGCAATGTGGTTGACTGGATTTTGGTTGAATTGAGAAAACCCGGTACAGGGTTGCCTGCTGACGCAATTTCTTCAACAGTTATTGGTAGACAGGCGGCGTTCTTATTAAATAATGGAGCTATAGTAGGATTAAATGGAGTTTCCCCAGCTGAATTGGTTATTTCTAAACAGGGATCTGGAAATTTCATTGTTTTACGCCATAGAAACCATCTTTCGGCAATGAGCATTGTAAAGGCATCTAATGTTTCGGGTGATTTTACGAATGATTTCTCCGTTTTAGCGAACGTTTATGAAAAGCCACTTGCTAATTCTCAGCCAGTTACTGTACTAGCATCTACGGCACCAGGTAACACTAAATATGGTTTGTGGCCAGGAGACGTTAATGCTAACGGAAGTATTACCACGGGAGACTTAACTCAAGTTAACGTGGCGATTGCGGGGCCTGCCTCAGGTAATCTGAATGTATACAATAGGCAGGATGTTAACCTAGACAGAAACGTTACCACTGGAGATCTGAGTGTAGCAAATGTTTCAATTGCTGCGAGTGCATCCACAAGCTCCAGTAAAGCAAATAGTACCACCCCCTCTCCCAAGCCTAATCAATCTACCAAGCCAAAGGTATCTCATGTACCAGGCGAGGTAGTTCAATAAAAAGAAGCATATAGTAATCACCAGAACTGTTTAAAACGTCATACACATGAAAAAAATTATATTTGTAGGTTTAATGTTTGCAAGCTTTACAGTTGCAGCACAAACTGTGTCATTAAGGGTTGTCCAGAGTAATT
The DNA here is from genome assembly GCA_043737055.1 of Chitinophagaceae bacterium. Classification (GTDB taxonomy): domain Bacteria; phylum Bacteroidota; class Bacteroidia; order Chitinophagales; family Chitinophagaceae; genus Ferruginibacter. The sequence continues at coordinate 23,839 of JAYTBG010000001.1, forward strand.
ATAACTCAACCGATCCAGACGGTGTAGGCCCCGCGACCGGATCGGTGAGTTTTAGATTTGAAATATTCTCTTCCACGCCTGTTCTAGCAGATGCTCTTGGGCTCAGCGTTGTATACCAGTCTGCCAATTTGATGGCACCAAGTCCTTTAGGAACAGTCGTTAGACTTGGGACACTTGCAACAGCTGTTAACTGGAGCCAACCTATCAATAATCAAGTCGGCAATACCATAACCCCTCTTTCCTATGGCGGACAATCCTTTAATACAAGAATGATCATCGGTTTTACGCAAGGAGAAGGAACTCCAAACTGTGCATTCGGGCCGAGTTGGACACCAGTTTGCGAAATAACTTATTGGACAAAGGGCACCGGGTTCCCCCAAGGAGGTTACGTAGTAAATGAACCGGGAACAATACTGCCTCAAAACGAACTTTCATCCGATGGTGGTGGTACACTCTACCAGTTGGAATCTCCTAATTTTAACAGTCCGACGCCACTCGGCGGTGCCCTACCAGTGCTCTTCTCCAGCTTCGATGCCAAGTGCTCTAATAATGGAACTCTTATTTCGTGGTCAACTGCGCAAGAAGCCAATAGCAGCAAGTTTGAAGTAGAAAGAAGTATTAATGGAAGTACCTGGACAAACATAGGGTCTGTGCCTGCGGCGGGTACAAGCGTGAGCAACCGCAACTATCAACAAATTGATTTATTTGGCGGAACAGCGCTCTATCGGATCAAACAGATTGATAAAGATGGCCAGTCTATTTATACCGATGTGGCAAGAACAAACTGCCAAACTAAAAATATCAGTAGTGTAATTTATCCGGTACCAACAAAAGATATACTCAATTTGGTAATCAAATCGGATAGGTCAGTTAGAACCCAATTCCTGGTGTACGATATGCAAGGAAAATTGGTGAAAAAGGTTGATGCAGCGGTGATAAGTGGAAACAACAATTTCCGAATCAATCTGATTGGTCTCGCTTCTGGTGACTACATGTTAAGGAGCAATGATGCATCTCTCCAGTTAAACAAAGTATTTACGATCGCTAGATAATAAGCGATTTACAATTTTCGTCAGACTTCAAATAAGCCCCGCCCGAAAATGGCGGGGCTTATAATTTAGCTGGCAACATAAAGGTTGCGGACAAATGATCATATCTGCAAAAACAGTAGAGCGGTAAGAACAGAAGTAAAAGGAATAGAATGGAATCTAACATGTATAAACAAAAAAAATCCGCCTTTGAAAGGCGGACTAACCGTTTTTAACCTAATTTTTTTTAGGCTCCCAGATAGGGTCTCAAAAGCTTGCAGCGAGATGCTGTTCTGAGCTTTGTAATGGCCTTGTCTTTTATCTGCCTCACTCTTTCCCGGGTAAGGCTAAACCTTTCTCCAATATCCTCCAGGCTCAGGGGATGGTCTATTCCTATGCCGAAAAAAAAGCGAATCACTTCCTTTTGTCTATCCGTTAAAGTACTTAACGATCTTTCAATTTCAGTGTGCAGTGATGCAGTTACAGCTAGTTCATTGTCTGTGCCAACGGCATCTTTATTGATCATAATATCGATCAGCGTGCTATCTTCTCCGTCTGCTAAGGGCTGGTCCATGCTTACATGTCTTGCAGACAGCCCAAGCGTGGCGGTTACTTCTGCTACCTCAATATCCAGAAGAAAGGCCAACTCCTCTGGGGTAGGCTCCCTTTCGAATTCTTGTTCCAATTGAGAATATGCTTTGCTAATCCTGTTGGTTAAGCCCACTTTGTTCAATGGTAGTCTCACTATTCTGGATTGCTCTGCCAATGCCTGCAGGATACTTTGCCTTATCCACCAAACTGCATAAGAAATAAATTTAAAGCCACGGGTTTCATCAAAACGTTGTGCTGCTTTAATGAGACCAAGATTACCTTCATTAATAAGATCCGGAAGAGTCAGTCCTTGATTTTGGTATTGCTTTGCAACCGAAACAACAAACCTTAGATTTGCCTTGGTAAGTTTATCGAGGGCTTTGGCATCCCCTTTTCTAATTAAAACCGCAAGACTAACTTCTTCTTCCGGGGTTATTAAATCTACTTTCCCTATCTCTTGCAAATATTTTTCCAGGCTTTGGCTTTCCCGATTTGTAATTGACTTAGTAATCTTTAACTGACGCATACTCATAAGCAAAAGTTTTAAGGGTTTAAAAACAAATAGCCAGGCGAAATCTGAATTTGGTAGTGCATCAGATATTAACGTAATTTAATATAATTCATAGAGCCATCAAAATATATTATATACCCTTTTTGTACCATACACAATCAAAATTTTCCAACGCACGAAAGCCAAAATACTTTTAAAATAAAACAGCAAATATTTTGTTACGTTGATTAATTTACTATAATTGCAGCTTGTAGTATTTTGTAAAAATTGAAAATGAGTAAGAAAATTTTGTACACGTTGGAATATCCTGTGAGGTGCTCACCTGGAATATTATTCGAGTTTTTAAGTACCCCTGCGGGGCTTCAGGAATGGTTTGCAGATAAAGTTGACGAACGTGATGGTTTATTTACTTTTGGTTGGAACGGAACAGAAGATAAGGCCGACCTGTTAGATAAAGATGAGTCGAAATTTATCAGATTTCATTGGACCCATGCGGCAAAAGAAGAATATTTCGAATTTGCAATTGAAAAGTCTGAGGTTACGAACCAAACTATTTTGATTGTTAAAGATTTTGCAGAAAAAAAGGACATAAAAGATCAAAGTCAGTTGTGGGAATACCAGGTAAAAGAGTTGTTTCACCGAATAGGCAACTAACGACTCAATAACTTCAATATCTGCTTATAGGCCGGTGGCAGAAATTCATTCAGATTGTTCCATTGTCTAAGCTCTATCTTCAAAGCGATTTTCAGAAAGTGCTTGTTAAAAATGTAATCCCTCAGCTCTAGAATACTTAGAACTTCTAATGGTACGTAATTGTCAGCTTTAAAATGATGCTCCCATGCGTCGTAATTTATGCAGAGGAACAATCCATCGCTTGTGTATGTTGTTAGATTTTTGATTATGTTTTCTTCAAAATAAACTTTGTGTCTGCCGGACAAATGTAGTGTTACACTGAAAAAGTTACCCCACCAAAACATTGTTCGCAGCGCAAAAATATTGTCCTTCTGAAATATCGAGGGATAATCTAGCATTACGTATGGAAGGCCCTGATAGTTTTCTCCTCTTGATATTTTCGGTATTACTGATAAGATTTCTACTGGCAGTTGATCCTTTTCTTCTAATACAACCTCCCCTATTAATAATACCTGGCAATTAAATATTTCATACACAGTTTCTATAATTTCCTGTTTCGTTAAAACCCAACTGGTATCCTCCACAATTTTAAGTTCCTGCGAAGAAAGCGTTATTTTCGTTGCATCGGGCATAGTGAAAAGTTAAGCAAATAATTTTTCATGAATAGGTTCAACGGTAATGATAAAAAAATTAGATAAACTAATATTAAGAGCTTTTTTAGGTCCTTTCATTGCTACATTCTTCATTGCATTCTTTATGTTAATGATGCAGAGCTTGTGGAAATATATTGATGATCTGGTAGGCAAGGGGTTAGACTTTATTACTATCGGTCAGTTTCTATGGTACGCAAGTGCTTCTCTTCTTACACTCGCTATGCCCATAGCCATCTTGATTTCCTCTATCATGACTTTTGGTAATCTGGGAGAAAGTTTTGAACTCGTTGCCATTAAATCTGCTGGCATCTCCTTGCTTAGATTTATGCGACCGCTGATGTTCTTTACAATGATGCTCTGCGGAATCTCTTACATGTTTGCAAACTATGTTATTCCGTATGCGAACCTAAAATTTAAAACACTATACTCAGATATTTATTTTAAGAAACCGGCTTTCGACTTAAAAGAGGGAGTTTTTTTTACTTACATACCCACGTATGCCATCAAAGTTGGAAAAAAGGATCCTGACGGAAGGACAATACACAACGTACTTATTTACGAGCAGAGCAACCAGCTGCAGGATAACAGTATCGTGGCCCAGCACGGTGTAATGAAGATTTCTGACGACAAAAAGTTTTTGGAATTTAACCTTGAAAATGGCTTTAGATACCAGGAGCGTGGCAATTCTTATGACACTACCACGGAATATATACGGCTTGGTTTCAAAGAATTTAAAAAGCTATTCGATCTTAGTGTTTTGCAAAAGCAAAATACCAACGACAGCATTTTTAAAAATAGCCATCAGATGCTAAGCTCGAGGCAACTGGCAAAGAACATAGATTCATTAAAAATTGTGGATGATAGCATGACTGCTAAAATGTATTCGGTAGTAAACGCCCAAATGCATTTTTCGTCCCTGAGAGATAGTGCGGCTATTGGCAAAAACAGCAGCAAACTAAATACAAAGAAAGGCAAGTTATTTCCCGATTCTGTAAAAACAATTTTGGACCAAAGGGCATTTTCGGTTGCTGCAGATATCAAAAATACAATTCTGTTCAATAACCTTGAGGCTGATGCAAGAGAAAAAAATATCAGGTTTCACAAAATAGAGTGGCACCGCAAATATTCCTTTTCCATAGCCTGCCTCGTATTATTTTTTATTGGCGCCCCCCTAGGCTCTATCATCAGGAAAGGCGGTATGGGAATGCCGCTGGTGGTGGCCATCGTATTTTTTCTTATTTTTCACTTGCTGGGCATGTTTGGAGAGAAGTTTGTAAAAGAAAATCTGACTACCCCATTTATTGGCATGTGGCTGGCGGTGCTTGTCTTAATACCTGTTGGAATATTTCTAACATACAAAGCAATGCACGACTCGCAACTCTTCAACAAGGAATACTATTACCGATCTTTTAAAAGAATTCGGCTTTTTTTAAATAATTTCATGGAGCGCAAAACTCTAACAACAAACATTGGATATGAAAACGCAACCAGAAAATAGCAGGCGGAAATTTATTGCTAAATCAGCTTTGGGGGCCGCTGGGATGATGTTAGGTACTGGGGTAGCCAGCTCATTTGTACAAGGATGCAGCGCACCAGCGAGGCTCCTCAATTCTACTTTCTCTACAGGCTTTGATCAGCAGCCGTTACCCTATAATTACAGCGCACTGGAAGATATCATTGATGCCAAAACAATGGAAATACATTACTCAAAGCATTCAGCCGCTTACAGCAAAGCATTGAAAGAGGCAGTGGCAGCAGAGGCTATTGGAGAGACTTCTTTGGAAAATATTCTCCGCAAAGTTTCCAGGTATTCGGCTAAAATGAGGAATAATGCAGGCGGGCACTACAATCATGAGATGTTTTGGAAATCGATGAAGCCCGCAGCAAAGTCAAATGCACCAAAAGGGAAACTGCTGGATTCAATCATGAAAGAATTTGGGTCTTTCGAAAATTTTAAAGTACAATTTGCCGACGCTGGCACCAAAAGATTTGGAAGTGGCTGGGCCTGGTTGTACCTGGATGCATTAAAGAAATTACGAATCGGGAGCACTCCTAACCAAGACAATCCTTTAATGGACCTAAGTGAAGTAAAAGGTTTTCCTGTGCTCGGGCTTGATGTTTGGGAACATGCTTACTACCTTAAATACCAAAATAAAAGGGCAGATTATATTTCCAATTGGTGGAACGTTGTGAACTGGGATTATGTGCAACAACGTTTTGAATCTGTATCATAAATAATACTTTTCATCTGCTGTTTACACTGCCCATTTACTGCTTGTAGATTTAGCTGGAAACTATATCCAAACACCCATTTTTAGTTACTTCAATTTTGCAATAGAATATGCAGCAGCTTACTTGCCATTTCAATACAGATGTGCTGGCAGGTTAGCTCTCAGCTTTTAAGCATGGCATTTATATTAGAAGGCTGTCAATGACAGCCGCACCTGCAGAATTAATAAAAGTAAATGCTGATGCCGCTTTTTTTTAGGCGGAGGTAGCCAGCTGCATCGATAGTGATACTCACCCAGAACACTTTTAAAAATTTCTCTTTTTATCAGCTAGTTTTTTATAACACCCTCTGTGGCCACCCATGTTGCAACAACCAACTGTACTTCGTAAAAGGAGTTTCATAAAGAAAAAATATTGGCTGAAATTGACTCAGCCTTTGTGCAGTAACACTCAAAAAAGAAATTGAATGAACCACACAAAGGCTGATGAATTGACAAGCAATCGTAACGCAAAAGTAATATATCAAAAACGGAATTTCCAAATAAAAAACAGAATGTTTTGATAAACACTTTTGAAATAATTTGAAAAAAACTGGTTTTAAAAAGGAATATATTCGCGGCTGCAATTTCATCTACTTTTATAAAAAATATTTATGCAAGCTTGGAAAGATTACCAGGAAACACACAAAGAACGCTTTTTAAATGAATTGTTTGACTTGCTGCGTATTCCTAGTGTGAGTGCTAAAAGTGAACATAAGGCTGATATGCTGACCTGCGCTGAGGCAGTGAAGGATCGTTTGCTCGAGGCCGGGGCCGACACTGTAAGCATTTACCCAACAGAAGGCCACCCAATTGTATACGGCGAAAAAATAATTGATCCGGCCAAGCCTACAGTTTTGGTGTATGGTCATTACGATGTACAACCAGCCGAACCACTTGAACTATGGAACAGCGGCCCTTTTGAACCTACAGTGGTAGATGGAAAAATATATGCCCGGGGAAGTTGCGATGACAAGGGACAGGTTTACATGCATATAAAAGCACTTGAAATTCTTGTACAGACAAACACCCTGCAAAGCAATATCAAGTTTTGCATTGAGGGTGAAGAAGAGGTAGGGTCACCTAATTTGGGAAAGTTTGTGGCAGCTAACACAGCCCTGTTGAAAGCGGACTGCGTGTTGATTAGTGACAGTGCAATGATCAGCATGGATACTCCAAGTCTTGACATCGGTATGCGGGGTTTAAGCTACATTGAAGTAGAAGTAACCGGCCCTAACAGAGATTTGCACAGCGGAGTATATGGTGGGGCCGTAGCTAATCCCATAACCATCCTTGCAAAAATGATTGCTTCGTTGCACGATGAAAATAATCACATCAGCATTCCGGGATTCTACGATGAGGTAGCAGTGGCCACTCCCGAAGAAAGGGAGTTGATGGCCAGCGCTCCTTTTGATGAAAATGAATATAAAGAGGACTTAGGTGTGCAGGAACTGTGGGGGGAGGCTGGCTATAGCAGCAATGAAAGAACAGGTATTCGCCCTACCATTGAGCTAAACGGAATTTGGGGAGGTTACACCGGAGAGGGCGCTAAAACAGTTTTACCTTCTAAGGCATTCGCAAAAATTTCTGCTAGGCTCGTCCCCAATCAATCCTCTCAAAAAATCAGCGACATACTAATAGAACACCTTCAAAAAATTGCACCGCCATTCGTAACCGTCAAAGCAACTTTGCATCATGGAGGGGAGCCCTACAGCACACCAATAGATAGCTGTGCATATAAAGCAGCATCTAAAGCTATGGAGACAACTTTCGGCAAAACCCCGATACCGGTTAGAGGTGGCGGTAGCATCCCTATTTGTGCGCTGTTCGAAAAAGAATTAGGTATCAAGATAGTGTTTATGGGGTTTGGACTAGATAGCGACAACCTGCATAGCCCAAATGAAAAATTCAACATCAAAAATTTTTATAAAGGCATAGAAACTATTCCATGGTTTCATAAATATTTCGCCGAGATGAAATAAGGTTTCAAGATTTGGGGAGGCTGATCACCTATATAATTTTAAGCGACTGACAAAATTAACTTTCAAAATCATTTTCGGATGTTAGTAAATACCGCTATTTTTGCCGCCCGATTGCCGGGGTAGCTCAGCTGGTTAGAGCATCGGATTCATAACCCGAAGGTCGGCAGTTCAAGTCTGCTCTCCGGTACAAAGCTCAAGTCCTTGTAAAAAGGGTTTGAGCTTTTTTGATATGGAACAGTACATTGTCTACATACTGTTCTCTGCAATTGCTAATAAACATTACACTGGATTTTCCTCCCATCTTGAAAAAGAATCATATCCCATAATAAACTTGGTAAAGGCTGGACATCTAAATTCCGACCCTGGAAAGTAATATTTACAAGGGAATTTCGAATAAAAGCGGACGCCTTAAAGTTTAGAAGTGGCCTAAAAACAGGAGCTGGAAGAGACTTTATAAAGAACCTGGAACAGTGATATCGAATTCATATCCGCCGCGGCGGACGGCAGTTCAAGTCTGCTCTCCGGTACAAAGCTCAACCTTGTAAAAAGGGTTTTAGCTTTTTTGATATGGAACAGTACATTGTCCACATATTGTTCTCCGCAATTGCTAATAAACATTCCACTGGATTTTCCTCCAATCTTGAAAAAGAATCATATCCCATATTGAACTTGGTAAAGGCTGGACATCTAAATTCCCACCTTGGACAGTAATATTTACAAGGGAATTTCGAATAAAAGCGGACGCCTTAAAGTTTAGGAGTGGCTAAAAACAGGAGCTGGAAGAGGCTTTATAAAGAACCTGGAATTCTGATATCGAATTCATATCCGCCGCGGCGGACGGCAGTTCAGGTCTGCTCTTTTCATCCAACAAAGGATACAATTATTTATAGGAAGATACCCTTGGCCGCCATGGAATTTCTTCAGCTCCCACCAAGTGCCCCACATATCTGGCAAGTACAAAAAGGTAATCGCTCAATCGGTTTAGGTATTGAATGACCAATGCATCTACATACAATTGCTCCTCTTTCATGTGTACGCAAATTCGTTCGGCACGCCGGCACACACACCGGGCTACATGCAAAGCCGAAACGCTAATATGCCCCCCAGGCAAGATAAAATATTTCATTATTGGCAATACTTCGTTCATCCGGTCTATTTCAGATTCTAGCAAGGCCACATCCTCCGCTTTTAGATCTGGCATTTTCATCAGGGGCTCTTTCTCGGGGTCGCAGGCAAGAGAAGACCCAATAGTAAAAAGGCGATCCTGAATCTCTTTGAGTGTTTGGTTGCTTGCGACATCTGCAACCTGATCGTTGCACAAACCGATATGACAATTTAGTTCGTCAATAGTGCCGTAACTCTCAATGCGCAGGTTGCTCTTTGGAACTCTTGTACCTCCAATCAAACTGGTACTACCTGTATCACCGGTTTTGGTGTAAATTTTTAAAGCCATTTTATAGGGAATTTTTGGAAAGACTAACCCATTCACTGAGTGTCTTTTACCAGCAACAAAGATATTTTCTAATTGTTCACACTCTAAACTGTTGCAAGCTGTGTCGTCATGGGCTGGGCGTTGGCAAGGTCCGATTCAATAAGACCATCCTTTAGCCTTATTACCCTATGTGCAAAGTGCGAGATATCTTCTTCATGTGTTACTAAAATTATGGTGTTACCATCTACATGAATTTTGCCAAGGATGTCCATGATCTCATACGATGTTTTTGAATCAAGGTTGCCGGTGGGTTCATCCGCTAATATAATAGCCGGATCGTTTATTAGTGCCCTGGCGATAGCTACCCGCTGGCATTGCCCACCACTTAGCTCATTGGGTTTATGATGCATCCGGTCTGTTAGTTTAACTTTTTCCAAAACAGATGCTGCCCTTTCTACTCTTTCTTTTTTGCTAATGCCACTGTAGATAAGCGGCAATGCAACGTTCTCTGCAGCAGTAAGCCGCGGTAGCAAATTAAACTGTTGAAAAACAAAACCAATATCTTTATTGCGTACCCCTGCGAGGTCATCATCAGGCATGCCGCTAACATCTTTTCCATTTAAAATATATCTTCCGCCCGTTGGAGAATCCAGGCAGCCTAAAATATTCATCAGCGTTGATTTTCCGCTACCGCTGGGACCCATCAGAGCAACGTACTCGTTTTTAAAAATCTCCATAGAGATCCCTTTTAGTACCGGTAGTTCTTGCTTGCCCAAGTAGTAGCTTTTTCTAATTTCTTCCAGGTGAATGATAGCTGCCATAATTTATTTTTGAATTACCGTTGGAACCATGAAAAAATTGCTGTTATGTTTTCCTGCTGACTGCAGAGCTCGTTCCTTGCTGCAGGAACCGTCTACTAAATCTTCTCGAAATTGGTTTTGCTGGCTACTCATGTGCAAGAGGGGCTCTACCTCGTCAGTGTTTACTTCATCCATTTGTTGAACAAAAGCGATCATCTTCTGCAGGTCAGTTTTGATTGCGTCCATCTCATTTTCGTTGAAACTAAGGCGGGCTAATGTGGCTAGCTTTAAAACCAATGCATCATTTACGTCCATAGAACAAAAATAAAGGATTAAGCTCACAGCCCTTCCTATATTATACAAGTGGTCATTAATTTCCTGCCGGCAAAGCCGTAGAGGTGCCGACTTTTATTATCTTCGCCCGCAGCACTTTTGCAGGCAAAAATCGATAAGCAAAACGGGGTTCTCCCAGTTAACAATTATATATGATAGAGAAGAAAATTGTCATGAGTGGTATTCGCCCCACTGGATTTCTACACCTGGGAAACTATTTTGGAGCCATAAGAAATTTTGTGAAAATGCAAGATGAATATGAGTGCTATTTCATGATTGCAGACTGGCATTCTCTTACAACGCACCCTGATACAAAGGAATTAAAAAAAAGCGTTCTTGGGGTGGTGGCGGAACATCTTGCATGCGGAATAGATCCAAATAAATCAGCATTATATTGCCAAAGCCAGGTACATGAAACGGCGGAGCTGTACCTGTATCTGAACATGCTGGCCTACAAAGGCGAGCTGGAAAAGACAGTTACTTTTAAAGAAAAAGTAAGGCAACACCCGGAAAATATAAATGCAGGCTTACTTACCTATCCTGTTCTGCAGGCAGCCGACATCATTCTTCACCGGGCTGCCTTGGTGCCCGTAGGTAAAGATCAGGAGCAACACCTGGAGATGGCCCGCACCTTTGCCAATCGCTTCAACCATAGATATGGCCAGGTTTTTCCTGAACCGCATGCCTTTAATTACGGTGGAAAATTGCTTAAAGTGCCAAGTCTCGACGGCGAGGGTAAGATGAGTAAAAGCATTAACCAAATGGCGACACTGTACCTTTCGGATGATGATGATACGATACGAAAAAAAATTATGAAGACAAAAACCGATGGAGGTCCTACCGTTCACAATTCGGTAATGCCAGATTTTATTGAGAATATTTTTTTGTTGATGAACCTTGTTAGTGCTCCAGAGGTTGTAGAGCAGTTTCAATCAGAATACAATACCTGCACTATTCGTTATGGAGATATGAAGAAAAAGTTGGGGGAAGACATGGTGCAATTTATGAGTCCGATAAGGGAAAAAACTTTGGACATCATGAACGACTCAGGCATCATCAAAACTGTGCTGGAATCAGGCGCCGAAAAAGCAAGAAAAAGTGCTGGTGCTACTATGCAAATTGTGCGAGAACTGGTAGGCTTGAATTACTACGCCTGATTTAAAACAGGGCGCTAACTTATCTGCTGAAGTGGTTAAGTTTGCCTATATTCAAGCTGGTAAGAAACAAACTTAAAAATTAAACAATCCACTTGGGGGATTTGAACATGGCGAAAAATAAGAAACCAAAACACATTGCTATTGCCGGAAATATTGGCGCTGGAAAAACCACGCTTACAGAGCTTTTAAGCAAACATTATAAGTGGATACCTCAATTTGAAGATGTGGACCACAACCCTTACCTCAATGATTTTTACGAAGACATGCCACGGTGGAGTTTTAACCTTCAAATATTCTTTTTGAACAGCCGACTGAATCAATTACTGGAGATTCAACGAGGTACAGAAACTGTCATTCAAGATCGCACTATTTACGAGGACGCCAATATTTTTGCACCCAATCTCCACGACATGGGTCTCATGGGCAAAAGAGATTTTGACAACTACTATAAGTTTTTTGAAACCTTAAAGTCAATGGTTCAACCACCAGACCTGTTGATTTATCTGAAAGCGTCTGTGCCTACCCTCGTTTCTCAAATTCAGAAAAGGGGCAGAGAGTATGAGGAAAATATTCGCTTGGATTATTTAAAGAAACTTAACGACTACTACAACAATTTTATAGACAATTACAAGGAAGGACCATTGCTGATAATTGATTCTGATAATAACAAATTTGCAGAAAACGAGGAGCACCTGGGGCAGATCATCGGGAAGATAGATGCCCAACTATTCGGATTATTCTAAGTTGCCTGGCTTATTTCTAAAATACCTGTAATCTAAATACGGCTACTCAATCAATTGATTTTTCATTGCATAAAAAACCAGTCCCACGGAGTTTTTTACTCCGAATCTTTCCATCAGCCTGTCTTTAATTGCCTCCACGGTTCGGGCACTAATATTCATCTTCAGAGCAATTTCTGCTGCTGTAAATTCCATGCATACAAGGGTCAGGGCTTCTTTCTCCCTGTCACTTAGCACAATCTCCGATGTGAGTGATGGGTTAAATTTTTGCTTGCCGTAGCTTTTTTTAATGAGCACTTTATTAACAAACGGGTTCAGGTAAAAGCCTGTCCTCATTACATCCATCATTGCTCTTTTTATTTCTGAAGGTTCAGTGCTTTTTAGTAAATATCCTGCAGCGCCGCAATCCATAAGGTGACCCACGAAGCGTTCGTCCTCGTACATGGTTAAGATAATCACCCTAATATTGGGATATGTTTTAGTGATGATCTTTGTCGCATCAATACCATCTTTGACGGGCATTTTCAGGTCGCATAAAATTACGTCGGGGAGAAATTCGGGGATCTTTTGTATGAGATCATCCCCATTATCGGCCTCCATTACAAAACGAATGTTGGTGTAAGGTCTCATGGAGTGAATAACACCTTTCCGAAATATCTTGTGATCGTCGGCAATTGCAACATTTATTGTCTGTGGGAGCATACTGTACCGGTAAAATTAAGAACATCTTTAGATATTACTCGTTCTGCTCTTCAATTTTAGAAAAGAAGTTTTATACAAGCGGCTCTTTCGGAATTTCGAGTGTGACCTTGTAATAGGTCTGACTATTATCAATTTCGAAAAAAATGCGGCCGTTTAGGACCTTCATTCTGCTTGCCATATTTTTCAAGCCAAGACCCTGCGACATTTGGTTGAGTTTGTCAAACTCAGCCTGCACAATTCCTTTGCCATCATGATGCAGGCGAATGTACATATGGGATGCTGAAGTATTTTGTGTTAGATGAATGAAACCTGCATTACTATGTTTGATAATGTTATTGATTAATTCTTGAATAATTCTAAATATGAGTAACTCTTGTTCTACCTTCAGCCGTTGCCTGTAGTCATGGAACCTTGCACTTGCATTCAGGCTACCACTCCCACTAATTTTTTGAAATAGGTCAGTAGTAGCACTTTCCAACCCAAAGTTTTTTAAAGTTGGTGGCATCAGGCTATGACTTATATTTCGGATCAGTAATATGGCGTCGTCAATTATTTGCTTGGCGCTAAAAATGCTTTGTAGTTGTTGTGCTTTCTCCTGATTCACCAGGTTTTCGTTTAAGTAAAGCCTTGCTGTAGCAAGTAAGGGCCCTGCGTCATCGTGCAAATCGGCCGCTATTCGCTGTCTTTCTTCTTCCTGAAAACGTATGGACGCATTTAGGTACATCTGCTGCTTGTCAGCTTCCATCTTCTTCATTTGGATGTGGTACCGAATTACCTTTCGCTGGTGCATTATTACAAAAACGATGATTCCAATGGCAAGGGTTATCATGCCGATGGAACCAATAAACATTAGCTTAGAAACATCTGAGCTACCGGAAGCCTGTAAAAAGAACATGGGCCGTTATGAATTTTTAAGGTTGGTTAGGGAAAATTCATCTAAGTCCATATGGTTCGGGATGTGAAGTTCATCACCTACCTGTTCCTTATGCTCTGTAGCAAATAACGCCAGGCATAACAAGATATTTTTGGCAATGGTTACAAAGCTATAAATATAGGCTAGTTGCTGCTTGAAAACTTGATCCTTGCTGTAGCTAACCAACAAAAAGAAGAAGAATGTACCTGTAAATAATAGGAAAAAAGCGACGCAGATCCAGAAGATTATTGACTGATAGAGTGGGTACATCACCACTATTTTCATTTTTTCATAGAAGTAATAAATAATAAAAACAATAAGGACAAGGGATGAGATGAGGTTAGAGTGGTTATTGAATTGGGATTTTTCAGCAAGTAGATAATCCAGACTGGCAAACAGGAAAAAGCCGGCGATTAAAAAGAGGATGATTTTCTTTATAACCGGTAACTTAATAACATAGTAGAAAAATAGGGCAATGACCGAAAACTCAACAATTGAGTAAAGACGTAAGACCATATAGTAAAATGTCCAATCAGCTACGTACTTAATAATGAGAAAAGAACTTAAAGCAAAGACAAACAGAAGACATGTATATATAAAAAAAACCTTTAAAGATTTTGTATGTAGTTTCTTAAAAAACAACAAACAAAACATTAAAGGTGAAAGCTCAGAAGCAAATGTTATGTGAAGTAAGACTGATTGGATAATCGTTAATTTTCTCAAATATAATTAACAACTCGTCCTAATCAAAATTTTCTTCTTTACGAAAACAATTGCTCTACCAACTTAATTACCCAAACTAATCCTCCGTACATGGTTAAAAAATTTAATTAGTGGTTTACGATTAAATATCATTGTAAACTTGCTCTAAAATATTTCCTTTGACAACCGAGTACCTATGTCAGGTATTTCTACGTAATAGGACAAACCCATATCAGAAGCGGCTTTCAGAGCAATTCCGGCATTTAACATCAATAAATATTCAGTAAATGTACGAACAATGGATAGTAAATTTACTATTCAACTTATTAGGATGTTTACCTACGTATATCTACCCACCCCTTGATTAAACTTATATCTCATGCCCGGTTAACCTCGTCTTTATGAGCATAAGGCTACTTGACATTTGAATGAGTGCAAAAACTTCACCAAAGCATCGGTTGGGGTAAACCTATGTTTCCAAAGGGCACCGAACACAGGGACTGTTCGCTATTTTAATGTTTATAAGCTCACTATCCATTACCTTATGAAGCGTATATGTACGCATGTAAGTAATCGTAAATTTACTTTATTAACTTGAGCATTAATATTGATTACCAAAATATTGAATCCGGTAAACACTAATTTTTGTTAATATTTCGCTATCTAAAAATGAAAATGTAACTTGATGGCTTATCGTTGAGATTAACCCAATTTCCAATAAAAATGACTGCTGAAAATTTCATTAAAATTGCTATTGCAGATGATCACAAGATCTTTAGAGATGGAATCAAAATGGCACTCTCCGGAAAACCAAATTTGAAAATGCTTTGGGAGGCAGAAGATGGCAAAGACATGATGCATAAAATTGCCATTAAAAAGCCCGAAGTTTTACTCATGGACATTAGAATGCCCGAAATGGACGGCATCAATGCCATTCAACTAATCAGAAAAGAATACGAAGACATCAAAATTATTGTGCTGACAATGTACGATGATCAACAGATGATAAGCAAAATGATGGAAATGGGCGCCAACGCTTACCTCACTAAGACAACCGATCCGGAGGAAATTTATGAGGCAATTCTTACCTGCATGAATGACGACTTTTACTTCAACGAATTGGTGAACAAGGCGGTGATGGGCAAGCTAATGCAGAAAAAGGCGGTTAGGCAACAATATGGTACCAATGCGCCTATTAGCTTTAACGAAAAAGAGATCAAAATTCTTCAACTGCTGGCCGAAGACAAAACCACGGAAGAAATTTCAAAAATCATTTTTCTGAGCCCACGAACTATTGAAACAATCCGGCAGGGTATGAAAACAAAAGTAAACGCAAAAACTATTGGCGGGTTGATTGTTTACGGCATTAGGAATAAGCTGATTGACTAAATTTCACCCTTTTACAGGCTGGCGTTATCATACACTGGCTGGAAGCCTAAGCATCAATGACGTCGTAAAGGTAAAACAGCGAAATTACCACGTAAATTTCCCATAATCCAGTAAGAGTAGATACACGCTTTCTTTAAAATTTGCATAATCCGGATAAATAAATAGCGTTATCTAACGTACTCTTGCTAACTAAAAAAAGCTTTATTTTACTCCCTAATATGAAAAAAGATCCATCAGAACCCATCACAGTAATCATCGCAGATGATCATGTTCTCTACCGTGCGGGTGTAAAAACTTCATTAAGCGCCAAGAAAGATATAAAAGTGATTGCTGAAGCAGATAACGGAATGCATTTATTAAATTTAATTCGCTCTATTCCAGTTGACGTTATCTTATTAGACATTCAAATGCCAATAATGGACGGAATAGCTGCACTCCCGGAAATAAAGAAAATCAGTCCGGATACAAAAGTCATCATGCTCACATTTATGGAAGACAATAGTATGATCACAAAGTTGATGGAACTTGGCGCCAATAGCTACCTGGCTAAAACAAGCGACAGCGAGGTTATTTATGAGGCTATAAAAACATGCTACAGTCAGGAGTACTATTTTAACTCGATGACCAATAAGGCACTGCTTACAAACCTCAAGCAGAAGAACATGCCCACTCCGCAGCAATTGATGCCGCAGGAAGCACAGCTAAATGAAAAAGAGACAACTATCCTTCGCTTAATGTGCGAAGAGAAAAGTACCAAAGAAATTGCAGACCTGGTGGAGTTAAGCCCACGCACAGTTGAAGCTATCAGGGATAAATTGAAAGTAAAAACAGGGGCTAAAAGCACTGCAGGCTTAATTATGTATGCTGTAAAGCATAAACTGATAGAGGAATTTTAAGGGACGAAATTTATTGATATCTCAAATCCCCCGCTTGAGGGGATTTTTTATTTACAGCTTCATGAAATTTTTAAACTACAACGGTAAGCATTTCGAAGAAGGCACGCCCATTGTTACGGCAGATAATAGGGGCTTGCGGTATGGCGATGGTTTATTTGAAACCATTAAGTATAAAAATAACACCTGCCTGTTGTTAGATGACCATTTGAAGCGGCTATGGCACGGTATTGACCTTTTGCAGTTTGCTAAACCCAAACTTTTTACCAGGCAATATTTACGAGATGAGCTAGATAAGCTGATTAAAAAGAACGAGGAAACAAGTGCAAGGGTAAGATTGAGCATCTTCAGAGGGAAGGGTGGACTTTATGACGCAGAAAATGATAATCCCCAGTTCGTAATTCAGACTATGCCTTTGGGATCAAATACGGGCACTTTCAATGTGAATGGTTTGCAGATTTGTGTTTATCGTGACGCTTTAAAAGCAGCAGACGCCTTTAGCAATCTAAAACACAATAATTTTTTACCCTACCTCATGGGCGCCCAATTTGCAAAGGGCCAAAAATGCAATGATGCCATCATCTTGAATCATCATCTGCGTATTTGCGACAGCACGATCGCCAACATTTTTATAATTAAAAATGGCGTAGTTCATACGCCACCGCTTACTGAGGGCTGTGTGGCGGGGGTGATGCGACAATTTATACAGAGCCAGTTGCCTCTCATTGGAATAGAAGTGCTTGAAAGTGTTATAACTGAGGAAACCCTTCTTAATGCAGATGAAGTTTTTCTAAGCAATTCTATATACAATTTGCGGTGGGTGGCAGGGATTGGCAACGTTTCGTATAGCAACAAGATAACCCGGAGTATTTATGACAAATTAGCTGAAACAAATGCTGATGTCTTTTGTTAGCCTGAGCATATGGATCAACGTATAAATATTTTTTGGTTTAGAAGAGACCTGAGACTTTCAGATAATACTGGCCTCTATCATGCCCTAAAAAGTGACCTCCCGATATTACCAATTTTCATTTTCGACAAAAATATTTTAGATAAGCTTGAGAATAAGGAAGATGCTCGTGTAGAGTTTATCCACAACTCACTATTACAGATGCAGCAAGAGTTGGTGGAGCAGAATAGTTCCCTTAAAGTATTCTACGATACCCCGGTTAAAGCCCTTGAACAGCTTTGTTCTACTTACAAAATTGAAAGCATTTTTATCAACCATGACTATGAGCCTTACGCTAAGGAGCGGGAAGAAGATGTTACCACCCTTCTCAATAAAAATGGAATTAGACTACAGACATTTAAAGACCATGTGATCTTTGAGAAATCTGAGGTTGTGAAAGATGATGCCAAGCCATACACCGTCTTTACCCCTTACAGCCGCAAATGGAAGTCCTTGTTTGGCGAATCAGGACCAGGGTTCTTTCCATCTGAAAAACATTTCGACAGGTTTTTAAAAACGCCCGCATTTAAAATTCCTACCCTTGAGGAGATAGGTTTTCAGCCAACAGAAATAAATTTTCCATCTAAAAAAGTAGATACAGATTTAATTGAGCACTATGCCGAGGGAAGAAATTTTCCAGGGATTGAAGGTACATCCCGGCTTGGGATACACTTTAGATTCGGTACCGTTAGCATTCGCAAAGCCGCTGCAAGAGCGCTGCAGCTATCACCCGTATTCTTAAACGAATTAATATGGCGGGATTTTTACCAAATGATACTCTGGCAATTTCCACAGGTTGGACAGGGAAAGTCATTTAAGCCTGCCTACGACAACATAGAATGGCGCACCGACCAGGGTGAATTTGAGCGCTGGTGCAATGGGCAAACCGGTTATCCCATAGTAGATGCAGGTTTGCGCCAGCTTAACGCAACCGGTTTCATGCACAACCGGGTGCGCATGATAGTGGCTTCTTTTTTGTGTAAACATTTATTGCTAGACTGGAGACTTGGTGAGGCTTACTTTGCAGAAAAATTGTTGGACTTTGATCTGGCCTCTAACAATGGCGGATGGCAGTGGGCGGCAGGCAGTGGCTGCGATGCCGCACCTTATTTTAGAATCTTCAACCCCTACTTGCAAACAGAAAAATTTGATTCAAAATTTCAATACATACAGCAATGGGTCCCCGAGTTTAAAGATGCAAGTTATCCCCCACCGATTGTAGACCATGTAGAAGCAAGAAAGCGCTGCCTGGATACATACGCTAAAGCGCTTAAACCCAACTAGGTTTTTCAGTGAGTAGATTGCGCCGCATTTGCTTGTTGGTACACTTCCATCAGGGTTGCCACCGCCTGGTGGCCTTGCTCTCCAAGGTTGAGGGTAAAGTCGTTTACATAGAGGTCGATATGTTTGCGCATCACCACTTCGCTCATCTCTTGCGCATGGCTTTTTACATAGTCGCTTATCTGCGGATAACTACGGAATGAAAACTCGACACTCTTTTTAATTAAGTTGCTTACTTGCTGCTGCAATGCAGGCTCAAAGTTCTTTTTCATAACAATGCCTCCCAGGGGAATAGCAACGCCTGTTTGTTTTTCCCAATAGTCGCCAAGGTCAATGACTTTAACCAGCCCCTTGTCTTGGTAAGTAAAACGATTTTCATGGATGATTACACCCAGTCCATGGCCATTAAAAACAAAATCTTCTACCTCATCGTAACGGATGAAGATTTTATTCCGGGCGTTTGGATATTTTAAAGAAAACAAGAGATGGGCAGTTGTATTTTCTCCTGGTATGGCGACGGTTTCGCTTTCTACATCAATGTTATCACTTGCTTTGTTTCCTATAAGCAATGGCCCCACCCCCATGCCAAGAGCACTGCCACTATCAAGAAGGTTATACTCATTGATGACCAAAGGCAATACGCCAAAACTAAGTTTAGTAATGGGCAATTTTCCTTCCATCGCCCATTTATTAAGGGTTTGAACATCTTCTAGTACAGCTTCAAATTCCAGATCCCCGGTATCAATCTTTTTGTTGATCAATGCATCAAAAATGAAAGTATCATTTGGGCAGGGTGAAAAACCAATAGTAAGTTTCATAAATAATGTTTACGCTGCGGGTGCAAGGCCCTTGTTATACTGAATCCAAGCTATGTTGTATCAATACCGCAAGCTCCTCATTCAAATTCACGACTGCTTGCCGCATTTGCCATTTACTTTTATCTCGTTCGCCTACCCTGTTGCTTATACTTCTCAGTTGCAAATAAGGAATTTTCATTTGCAAGCAAGTATAGTGGAACGCAGCTCCTTCCATAGATTCGATATCTGCACCAAATTTTTGTTTGTATAGATTGATAATACCGCTGTTATCCGTAAGACTATTCACAGAAGCGGCAATTACACTTTTTAGTTTGTAGTGGGATAACAAAGGATGATCATTAACTAACCAACCCTCTTGGTATGGCCACTCATTTTGGGTTGCAAGACCCATATCGAATACCGTTTGCAACTGACCTTGTTCAAAAACGCCCAGGTCTGCAAAGACGTCCTTCCTTACCAACACCACCTCTGACAATCCGGGCCAAACATCAAAACTACCTGCAATGCCTGCCTGGATAACCAAATCATACCGGTTACTTTGCAAATGCATTTGTAGCTGAAACTGGCTGGCCGGTGCCCCTACTCCGGTAATTAAATGAGCGACACCAGACCCAATTGAAATATAAGGGGCAACTTCTAATTCCGTAGCCGATACCACTAGTATTCGCATACTGCAATTTCGAATAATAGCTTTACATTTCTGCCAATACTGTTTACATTTGCAAAAATTTTTAAATGCTGTGGTATACATTACGAGGATAGAACATTTTAATGCTGCTCACAAATTATTCAACCCTTCATGGAGCAAGGAGAAAAACGCAGAAGTGTTTGGGAAATGTGCCAATGAAAACTGGCATGGGCATAATTTTGAATTATACATTACTATCAAGGGAACTCCTGATCCGGAAACAGGATTTGTATACGACGTAAAAAAATTAAGCATTATCGTTAAAGAACATGTGATTGAAAAATTAGATCATAAAAATCTCAACGAAGATGTAGATTTTATGAAAGGCAAGATGTGCTCTATTGAAAACCTCGTGGTAGCCATCTGGGAACAACTCACTCCACATTTGCCACAGAGCATAAAGTTGCACAGCCTAAAGTTGTACGAAACACCCCGCATCTTCACTGAGTATTTCGGAAATTAATAGTCCGGGCCTGTAAACTTTTTGTATATTTATTTGTTCTTTAAGTGACGTAAACAGCACACTTCTGTTTTAAGAACTACTGACTACGGATATTTCTTTTATTTCACTCAAGCTGGCCTATCCATGAGCAACAAAGTTTCTGTTTCTAGGAAAGAACATTTTAATGCCGCACATCGGCTGCACAACCCGATGTGGGATGATGCCCGTAATGCGCTTGTTTTTGGCAAATGCAATAACCAGAACTACCATGGCCATAATTATGAACTAATCATTAAACTTACCGGCATTCCTAATCCGGATACGGGCTATGTAATGGACCTGAAGGTACTAAGCGACCTTGTAAAGGAAAAAGTCCTCGATAGGTTCGATCATAAAAATTTAAATCTGGATTGCATCGAGTTTGCCGGCATCAACCCAACGGCAGAAAACATTGCAATTGTGATTTATAACATCTTAAAGAATTCTTTACAACCCGAGTTGGATGTGCAGGTAAAACTGTATGAAACAGAAAGAAACTTTGTAGAATATCCTGCATCCTAAAACAAATAAACCCCTGCGATGGCATATAAAAAAATTGAGACCTACGACGAAGATGTAACAGTATCCCTGATGGAACATTATAAAGAAACCATCACGCTGCTAGGTGAAGATCCTGAAAGAGAAGGATTGTTGAAAACACCTGAAAGAATGGCCAAGGCAATGCAGGTACTTACACAAGGCTATCAACAAGATGCAAAAGCCATCCTGAACTCTGCCAAATTCCATGAGAGAGTAAGAGAAATGGTGATTGTAAAAGATATTGAACTATACAGCATGTGTGAGCACCATATGCTTCCCTTCTATGGCAAAGCACATGTCGCATATATCCCTAATGGCTATATCACCGGCCTTAGCAAAATAGCCCGTGTTGTAGACGTTTACAGCCGTAGGCTACAAGTGCAGGAGCGCCTCACACATCAAATTCTAACTGCCATCAAAGACACATTAAATCCTTTGGGTGTTGCAGTAGTTATTGAAGCATCGCATTTGTGTATGATGATGAGAGGTGTACAAAAACAAAATTCTGTAACAACCACTTCTGCATTTTTTGGCCAGTTCGAAAAGGAAGAGACCCGGTCTGAATTTCTGAAACTCATCACCGCAAAACTGCATTAATAGACAATAAAAGAATATTTAAAAAAAGGGAATACGTGGTTATTCCATTCTTTACGCTCCGACATTTTCTAAAGAATTTTTTATCAAGAAACAATATCGAACGGCGATGATTTTAATCTTTTATTTTTGTTGAAAACAGATCATTCATGAAACATGCATTTATATTTCCGGGACAGGGATCGCAATTTAGCGGAATGGGAAAAGCAATTTACGACAGCAACGACTTTACACAGAATCTCTTTAAACAAGCAAATGAAATTCTTGGCTTTAGCATTTCAGATATTATGTTTACCGGAACAGACGAAGCACTGAAACAAACCAGTGTTACCCAACCTGCTGTTTTCATACACTCTGTGGCTGCATTCCTAAATATTGAAAATGCAAAACCAGATATGGTTGCCGGCCATTCATTGGGCGAATTTTCTGCATTGGTTGCCAACAAAACACTTGCCTTTGCAGACGCTCTACAACTTGTATCGGTGAGGGCTCGGGCAATGCAACGTGCATGTGAGTTAAATCCTTCTATCATGGCCGCCGTTTTAAATTTATCAGATGAAAAGGTGGAAGAAATTTGCCGTCGACTTTATGAAGAAACCGGGGAAGTGGTAGTTGCTGCCAATTATAACTGTCCCGGTCAGCTTGTTATTAGTGGCACCCTGAAAAGCATTGAAATAGCCTGCGAGAAAATGAAGGAAGCTGGTGCTAAACGTGCCATTGTTTTACCTGTGGGTGGTGCTTTTCACTCATCATTAATGTTGCCCGCCAAGGAAGAGCTTGAAGCAGCTATCAACAACACTCATTTCGATAAGCCCATCTGCCCTATTTATCAAAATGTGGCGGCAAGTGCCATTACAGACCCTGCCGTCATTAAGCAAAATCTTATTGCGCAGCTAACCGGTCCCGTTAGGTGGACTCAATGTGTGCAAGCCATGATAGCTGACGGAGCCACAAGATTCACGGAGTGTGGGCCCGGAAAAGTGTTGCAAGGTCTTGTGGGAAAAATTGATAAAGAAATGCAAACAGATGGCGTGAATTAGTTTGGATAAACGAATTTCAAACCTCGCACTTGTCACTTCACTTATAGGTTTTTTAAACTAGCCAGTTTGATTGTGCACATTTAAACTCCTACCATCTATAGGTGGCGGAGAAAAAAAATACCGGGTAAGCCCGGTATTTTTTAAAAACAACTATTTCGGTTAAACCTCCAGCGTAGACAATACATTATTCATCGCTCTTACGGCATCTGCACTTTTTGCAAATGCTGCCTGCTCTTCTGCATCCAGTTTGTAATCTATAATTTTCTCCCAACCATTTCTGCCGATTATTACAGGAACTCCAATACAGATATCTGACTGGTCGTACTCACCTCCCACACTAACACAGCAAGGCATTAATTTCTTTTCGTCTCTCACAATAGCCTCTACAAGAGCTCCAACGGCGGCGCCAGGTGCGTACCATGCGCTTGTACCCAGTAAACCAGTAAGTGTTGCACCGCCCACCATTGTATCTGCCGCCGCCTTTTTCAAAGATTCTTCATCCAGGTGATCGGAAACCGGAGTACCCATATAGGTTGCTAATCTTGTGAGCGGAATCATAGTAGTATCACCATGGCCGCCTATTACGTTTGCCTGGAGGTCGTTAGGTGAGCAGTTCATTGCCTGGCTCAAAAAATACCTGAAACGTGCGCTATCCAACATTCCACCCATACCAATAATTCGGTTCTTTGGAAGTCCGCTTGACTTTAATGCCAGGTAGGTCATAGTATCCATTGGATTACTAACAACGATAATGATCACTTCAGGGGAATGCTTCAATAAATTCTCCGTAACTGTTTTTACAATGCCGGCATTGATGCCTATCAATTCTTCACGGGTCATACCAGGCTTGCGTGGTATACCAGATGTAATAACGGCAACTGTGCTCCCTGCTGTTTTAGCATAATCGTTCGTACTGCCTATTACCTTCGTGTCAAAACCTTCAATTTGGGCCGTTTGCATTAGGTCCATTGCCTTTCCTTCTGCTACACCATCTTTGATGTCAACCAGTACCAGCTCGTCACACAATTGTTTGCGGGCAATATTGTCGGCACAGGTAGCTCCAACAGCGCCGGCACCTACTACAGTTACTTTCATTTTTAAGTATTTTAAAAATTTAGAATAGATTTTTTCGCTGCAAAGGTATGCATTACGGAAAGCCAACAGGTGAGGTTACGAGAAAATATTAAAGGGTCGCTGCAACTTTTGACTTACAATATTGGGCTGCTTTCATGTGTTCCTATTTCAAATAAAAACACATGAAATTCGCCCTTACTTTTCTTGGCCTTTTTGTATTCGCTTCTTCTTTTTCGCAAATTATTTTATCAGCATTTACGACAGTCTACGAAGACCAGCGCCAACGGGTAATATTAAAATGGAATCACCAGGATACACGGACACTGGCGTATGTAATTGAGAAGAGTGACGACAAGAAAACCTGAGCCACTTCCGCCGGATAAATCTTGTAAAACCTCAGCAATCGAAATCGATAAACTTTGCCGACGAGCAACCTGGGCAAGGAAAAAATTATTACAAATTGAAAGGAATCTATCTAAATGCCAGCACTCAATTTACACCCGCTATTATCGTCATTATTGGGCAACACCCAAACAACTGGCTGCTTTACCCGGTGCCCGTGAGAGAGGTACTCAACTTACAATATAACGGGACCGCACCTATTTCCGGGGTAATAGCTGTCTTCATCCAAAGTGCAGCAGGCCGGGCTTTTCATAAACTCCGGTTTTCCTCCAACACACGTCTCATCAGCATACCCGTAGCCAACTTGGGCAAAGGCGTCTATGATATCAGTATTGTGGTAAAGGGAAAAATAATGTGGAACCAACGATTTGTAAAATGAAAATTTGGGCACTGCAATCTTCCCGTTTTCTTCCCTATTTTTGCTGCCTCTTAAAATTTAATCTTTTTTATGGCAACAACAGCAGACATGCGTTCAGGGCTTATTCTCAAAATAGATGGCAGTTTATACACTGTGATTGATTTTGGACAAAACAAAACAGCCAGGGCCGCAGCCAAGGTTTGGGCAAAATTAAAAGGCGTAGACAATGCCCGCACCATTGAAGTAACATGGAATAGTGGGGAAACGGTTTACCCTGTTCGGGTTGAAAAGAAGCCCTACCAGTATTTGTATAAAGATGATACAGGATATAGTTTTATGGATACGGAGACATTTGAGCAAATTACCGTTGCCGAAACTATGATAGATGCACCCAAATTTTTAAAAGATGGCCAGGAGGTTATGGTTGCAATAAATGGTGAAACAGACTTACCCATGGCTGTTGAATTGCCGGACAAAATTGTTTTACTGGTTACTTACAGCGAGCCAGGTATGCGGGGAGACACTGCTACCAAAACTTTAAAGCCTGCCACCGTTGAAACCGGGGCTACCGTTAATGTGCCTTTGTTTGTAAATGAAGGTGAGCTGATCCGCATAAATGCGAAAACCGGGGAGTATGTAGAACGAGTGAAATAAGGAACAAGATATTGAAGTCAAAGGGGCCGTTCTACGAACTGGCCCTTTTTAAATTTTGGCAAAATCAGCAACTTTTTTTGAATTTATGCTCTGTTTCCGCCACTTTTGTAGAAAAATAAGCGCTTTTTAGCAACACGTAAAAATTCAGGTGGTTTTTATGAGTAGGTATTTCTTACCTTAGCCAACTTTCAAATATGCCATACATAAACTAAACTAATCTCATGGACATCAAACAGATTCAGGAGCTTGTGAAGCTCATAAATAAAACAACGATTGGAGAAATAACGATTGAAGAAGATGGCACCCGAATAACCATAAAGCAGAAAAAAGATCCTTCTCAAAAAATATACGCACAGGGGGCACCCCAGTTAGCCCAAGCCCCACAACCAGCACCGGCAGCAACTCCAGCGGCAGCAGCTAACACTTCTACACCCGCTGCGGCACCTCCGGGTCCAAAGCAAGACAATCTTATTACGATTAAAAGCCCAATGATTGGAACCTTTTATCGCCAGGCAGGGCGTGATAAACCCGTTTTAGTAAACATTGGCGACGAGGTAGTTGTTGGGAAAGTGGTTTGCATCATAGAGGCCATGAAGTTGTTTAACGAAATTGAAAGTGAAATTTCTGGCACCATCGTAAAGGTTTTGGTAGAGGATGCAAGCCCTGTAGAGTATGATCAGCCTTTGTTTTTGGTAGAACCGGCTTAGATAAGTAAAAATTAAAAAGTCAAAAGTCAAAACCTTCTTGGCAATTTTTAATTTTCAATTTTTAATTATTAATTATTTACTGTGTTTAAAAAAATATTAATTGCCAATCGTGGAGAAATTGCTTTGCGAATTATTCGTACCTGTAAAGAAATGGGTATAAAGACTGTGGCTGTTTATTCCACCGCAGACAAGGATAGCCTGCATGTAAAATTTGCAGACGAGGCGGTATGTATTGGTAAACCACCAAGCATAGATAGTTACTTGAACATGGCCCACATAATGGCTGCGGCAGAAATTACCAATGCAGACGCCATTCACCCGGGCTACGGTTTTCTTGCTGAAAATGCAAAATTTGCAAAAATATGCGGCGATCATGGGATTAAATTTATCGGGCCCACGCCAGACATGATCAATGCTATGGGAGATAAGGTAACTGCGAAAGAGACCATGATAAAAGCTGGTGTGCCTGTAGTGCCGGGTGTAGACGGGCTTTTACAAAATGTAGACCATGCTAAAAGATCTGCCGCAGAAATAGGTTACCCAGTCATGTTAAAAGCTACAGCCGGTGGCGGTGGCAAAGGGATGCGGGTAGTAACCCAGGAAAGTGAAATTGAAAAAGCCTTCGAAAATGCCAAAACGGAATCAGCGGCTTCCTTTAAAAACGACGGCCTCTACATGGAGAAATTTGTGGAGGAGCCCCGTCATATTGAAATCCAGATTGCCGGTGATCAATATGGCAACATCAGCCATTTAAGCGAAAGAGATTGCTCCATTCAAAGACGGCACCAAAAATTGGTGGAAGAATCTCCTTCTCCGTTTATGACAAATGATCTTAGAAACCGTATGGGTGAAGCAGCTATCCAGGCAGCTCGAGCCATCAATTACGAAAGCGTGGGCACCATCGAATTTTTGGTAGATAAGCACCGTAACTTCTACTTTATGGAGATGAATACCCGCATACAGGTAGAACATTGCGTAACAGAAGAAGTCATCAACTTTGACCTCATAAAGGAGCAGATAAAAATAGCGGCTGGCGAAAAAGTGAGCGGCAAAAATTACTTTCCGCAAATGCACGCCATTGAGTGCCGTATCAATGCAGAAGATCCATACAACGATTTCAGACCAAGCCCGGGAAAAATTACCATTCTTCACCAGCCTGGTGGTCATGGTGTAAGGGTAGATAGCCATGTGTATGCCGGCTATGTGATTCCACCTTATTATGACAGCATGATTGCAAAATTAATAGCGGTTGCACAGACAAGGGAAGAAGCCATCGACACCATGCACCGTGCACTAAGCGAATATGTGATTGAGGGAATCAAAACAACCATTCCCTTTCACCTGCAGCTGATGCAAAATGAAAATTTTAGAACAGGAAACTTCACGACCAAGTTTATGGACTCCTTCAAAATGCAATAAGCCTGCAAAGATGAAAAGTGAAAGGTGAAACCTGCATCCGGTTTACATTTGACCTTTGACCTTTCACCTTTCACCTTTCACCACATGACTGAACTACTGTTAAAAGCATACCGCCACATGTGCACTGCCCAAGCCATGGCAGCAGTCTATGAGGCAAACCGCCCCATTTGCAAATATGTTCATAGCACAAGCCGGGGCCATGAAGCCATTCAACTGGCTACGGCTTTTCACCTGCTGCCCTGCGATTTTGTAAGTCCATATTATCGTGATGAAAGCATGATGCTTGGTCTCGGCTTTTCGCCCTACCAGTTAATGCTGCAACTACTTGCCAAAGGCGATGATATTTTTACCGGCGGCAGAGAATATTATAATCACCCCAATTTCAGGGGACCAGACAAACCAACCATCATTCACCAAAGCAGTGCTACGGGCATGCAGGTAATTCCCACTACCGGTATAGCCCAGGGAATAAAATATTTAGAAAAGATAAACTCCCCTCTGCTTCAAAGAGGGGCCGGGGGCGAGGTCCCAATAGTTATTTGCTCATTAGGCGATGCATCAGTGACAGAAGGAGAAGTGAGCGAGGCCTTGCAGTTTGCAGCATTGCAGCAGTTACCCATCATCTACCTGGTTCAGGACAATGATTGGGGCATAAGTGTAAGCGCTGCCGAAGCCAGGACTGCCAATGCTTTTGAATTTGTAGAAGGCTTTAAAGGCCTCAATCGAATGAGCATTGACGGGAGCAATTTTCAAGAATCTTTTGACGCAATGCAACAAGTGGTGGCAGCAGTAAGGAACAAAAGGGAGCCTTGGCTGGTGCATGCAAGAGTTCCGTTATTGGGCCATCATACGAGCGGCGTTAGAAAGGAATTTTACCGAACGGAGGATGACCTTACCAAACATTTTACTGATGATCCTGTTCCAAAACTAAGGACTGCACTCTTACAAGCTGGTGTGGATGAAAATAGTTTGCAACAAATAGAAACAGAAACTGCGGAGGAAGTAAAAAAAGATTTTGATGCTGCAGTGTCTGCTCCAGAACCTGATGCAGACACTGTTAGCCATCACATATTTGCTCCGGCTGCCATTACAAAAGAAGCAGGAGAAAGAATTCCGATAGCTAACGGAACAGGAAAAGAAAAAGTGCTTTTTGTAGATGCTGCATTATTTGCCATTAGGGAAATTATGGAAGAATTTCCGGAAGCGGTTCTATACGGCCAGGATGTAGGGCGCAGGTTGGGTGGCGTTTTTAGAGAAGCTGCCACACTTGCTGAACAGTTTGGAGATCACCGGGTTTTTAACACTGCCATACAGGAAGCATATATTATCGGATCAACCGTAGGCATGAGTGCGGTGGGTGTGAAGCCCATTGTAGAAGTGCAGTTTGCAGATTACATCTATCCCGGCTTAAACCAACTGGTAACAGAAATATCTAAAAGCTGTTATTTGACCTGCGGAAAATTTCCGGTGCAAACACTCATCCGGGTACCTGTTGGTGCTTATGGCGGTGGCGGCCCTTATCATAGCGGAAGTATAGAAAGTACACTGCTTACCATCAAGGGAATTTTTATCGTATACCCCAGCAATGCAGCTGATATGAAAGGCTTGATGAAAGCCGCCTTCCTTGATCCTAACCCTGTGATAATGCTGGAACATAAAGGCCTTTACTGGAGCAAGGTTCCAGGAACAGAAGAAGCTAAAAGTATTGAACCTTCCAGCGACTACATTTTACCGTTAGGCAAAGGAAATATTGTGTTGCAGGCCAATGAAGAAAATATTTCCAACGGGGAGTCTGCCTGTGTTATCACTTACGGCATGGGTGTTTATTGGGCCAAGGCCGCTGCCAAACAATTTAATGGAAACATAGAAATCATAGATCTGAGAACGCTGTTTCCTTTAGATGAGGAATTGGTTTTTGCCACTGTAAAAAAACATGGTAAATGTTTAATTCTTACCGAGGAACAACAAAACAACTCCTTTGCAGAGGCGCTGGCAGGAAGAGTTTCTAAAGCCTGCTTTAAGTTTTTAGATGCCCCTGTAGAGGTGATGGGTGCGCTGGATTTACCTGCGGTGCCCATGAATATGATATTGGAAAAAGCAATGCTGCCGAGTGCGGAAAAGGTAGAGGTGAGATTGAGGGAGTTGTTGGAGCATTAGTTGCGAGGCTTGAATATATTTACGTGTAACTCATTGTTGGGCAAAATTTAAGAGAGACTTTGCTATGATGGAAGGAAAATGGATTGGACAATATAACTATGGCGAAGGCTACACAGATATTAGTAAGGGGAAATCTGTCTTTTTTAAACTTGATCTAACCTCAAACGGAGTAGAATTTTCCGGAACACTCATCGATGAGGAGACAAGAAACATATTTGATGAACCTGGTATAGTAGAAAATGGTTTTTTAGAAAATACCGCTATTTCATTTACTAAAAGATATTCATGCTTGTGGGTGGAAAACGAAACTGGTGACATTGAAGTACATCGAGATTTGGAATAGCATGTAATTTACTATTCCGGAAATTTAATCAACGGGCGCCTTAAAGGCGATTGGGAAATTCTTAGATTTTTAGTTGATAGTGAAGGGCCTTAAACAGAAACAGATGGATCAGGCAACTGGATGATGACTAAAGCTGATCTATTATAAAGACAGCTGTGCTTTGCGATTCTATTGATAAGCAATAATGTTATCAGGAACAGTCTACAGCTCCCCTTAAAAATTTTATTGCTGTAAATCGATGATTGCTTTAATGGCTGGGTAATGAAATACCGACGAGCCTAGCCCGGATTGAAGCGAAAATGAGGCAACCCTGTCGGCGGTTGTAAACCCCGGCAGCGGTTGGCGAATTGCAGCGAAAAGCCGGATACAAATATTGATACCTGTTTGCTGCTGATGCTCACATTTTTTAATACTTCTCCATCAAATCCATCGCACTTTCGTCTACATCTTCCCGTCTTGATTGATACTTAATTCTCCTGCTGCCAAGCAATAAAATCAGCAATGCTATAAACGCACAAGAAGCCATGAGGAGGGCCAGCGGCAAAGCAGAAGCAGGATTACTTAACCCGATGATGGCTGCTGCCAAAGCTCCAAACGCCATCTGCATTGCACCCATCAATGCCGAGGCAGTGCCCGCATTTTTTGTAAATGGCGCCATAGAAAGTGCAGAAGAATTGGGGAATGCAAAACCCTGACAACTGAGAAATAGAGAAATAAGAATGATGGTACTGTACAAATTTAACAGGTTGAGTGCCGTACCAATTAACAACAAAATGCCTATCACAGTTTGAACACTCAGGGTAACCAAGGTGATTTGCTCACTGGTATATTTTTTTAGTAACTGGTTGTTAAGCTGGCTGCATAAAATGAGGCCGGCCGCTATGATGGCAAAGATGTAGCCATATTGTTTTTCAGTGGTATGATACAGTTGCATAAACACAAAGGGAGAGCCGGCGAGGTAGGCAAATAGTCCAGCGGATGAAATAGCCCCCATCAAGGCATATGTATTAAACTGTGGTACTTTTATTACAGACAGATAATTTGCGAAAATAACATTGGCCCTCAATGAGTACGACGAGTCAGCTTTTTTGCTTTCTGGGAGACCAAAAATTACCGCCAATAACACCATGACACCTATGACAGTTAAGGCTAGAAAAACACTGTGCCATCCAAAAGCACTGATCAAATAGCTACCCGTAGTGGGCGCACAGATAGGTGCCACTCCGAGAATCAATATCATTAACGAAAAAATACGGGCATTTTCATTAAGGGGAAAAATGTCTCTGATCATAGCCCGGGGAGCTACCATACCTACACAGCCTCCCAGTGCCTGGAAAAAACGAAACACAATCAGTACTTCGATGCTGTTGGAGAAAGCACAACCTATGGAGGCAACGCTGTACAGAATCATGCCGATAATTAACGGCTTTTTTCTGCCATACCTATCCAGTAATGGACCGCAAAGTAGCTGGCCGATGCAAACGCCTACAAAAAAACTAGCCAGGGAATAAGATATCATATCCACCGAAACGGAAAGATCTTCTGCCATTGCCGGAAAGCCGGGCAGGTACATATCTATTGAAAAAGGACCAATGGCAGATAACAAGCCAAGGATGACGATGATAACGGTACGGTTCTTTTGATGGATCGCTTGCATGTACACAATTGTTTGAATATTTCAGGCAGCGTTCGAGGGCGCAAAAATTCTGGAATTGCCAAAATGGTTTTAGCAATTTTAGAACATCGATAACAGCCACTAGCAAGCTATGTTCAGAAAAAGTTTGTTTAACAGGTTATGCCCTTGCAACCTAAATCATTCCAATTTGCAGCTTCTTCATTATTACATTAAGCCAGTTATTTAATACCTGATATCCAGCATCTACTATTCAGTGTCTCCTCACCTATTTATCAAATTATCTCATCATCAAATTATCATCCCATCCCTCATATGCACAATCCTGTCGCTCATTTGAGCAAGCTCTTCGTTGTGTGTTACAATTAAAAAGCTCTGCTGAAATTTGTCTCGCAGTTCTATAAAAAGTTTGTGAAGTTCCCGACCGTTTTCACTATCAAGATTTCCGGTAGGTTCATCGGCCATTACAATATCAGGATTGTTGATCAATGCCCGAGCCACTGCCACCCTTTGCTGCTCCCCGCCGCTTAGTTGATGTGGTTTGTTTTGAAGTCTTTCCCCAAGGCCAAGGCTTTTCAATAATTCAATCGCCCTTTGCTGTGTATCCTTTCTTCGGGCGCCTGCAATCCACCCCGGGATGCACACATTCTCCAGTGCTGTAAACTCAGGCAGCAGGTGGTGAAACTGGAATATAAATCCAATGTGTTCATTTCGAAATTTTGCAAGCGCCTTGCCAGATAATTTGTCAATGCGTTGGCCATTTAAAAGCACTTCTCCTTTGGCGGGCGTGTCTAAAGTGCCCAATATATGAAGCAGGGTACTTTTTCCAGCACCGGATGAACCAACGATACTTACGATCTCTCCTTTTCCAATACTGATGTCTACACCTTTTAGTACATGTAACTTATCGTAAAACTTTTCAATATTGGTAGCCGTTAACATCGGTCGAAAATAAAACATTTCATCTTACCGGTAAAATTGGGATTCTAAGCAATTCTAAAGGCCGATAAATTGGTAAAATGGCTTGAAAAGCAGGGTAAAAAGCATGTTTAAAAAACACTTTTGGTTATTTCGAACTAACGTCTACATTTGCAAAAAATTAAACCTATTCACCATGTTTTGGACACTAGAATTGGCCTCCCACCTCGAAGACGCACCCTGGCCCGCAACAAAAGACGAATTAATTGACTATAGCATACGTAGCGGCGCTCCTATTGAAGTGATTGAGAACCTGCAGGAACTGGAAGACGAGGGCGACCTTTACGAAGGATTGGACGATATATGGCCTGACTACCCTAGCCAGGAAGATTTCTTTTTTAACGAAGATGAATATTAAAAGCCCCCTCCGCTCCCTGAAGGGGAACAAGGAAATCTATAAAAATACAAAGCCCTCTAACTATTTAGAGGGCTTTGTATTTTAAGTCTACCTACAACTGATGTAACAATTTGCAGTTTTAGTTTTAGGATTCAGTAGGCGTTGCCATTTGTTCAATGACCCCCTGGGTAACGCCTGTAAAAGAAAACCCTCCATCATGAAAGAGGTTCTGCATCGTTACCATCTTTGTAAGATCGCAAAACAAGGTGATGACATAGTTTGCACAATCGCCGGCAGAAGCATTACCGAGCGGGCTCATTTTTTCTGCATAATTAATAAATCCATTAAACCCCTTCACGCCGCTGCCTGCAGTAGTTTTAGTAGGCGATTGCGAAATGGTATTAACCCTCACATGCTTCCTGATACCGTAATGATACCCAAAGCTGCGGGCAACACTTTCCAGCAGAGATTTTGCATCAGCCATTTCATTGTAGTCCGGAAAAACACGCTGCGCTGCAATGTAGGTGAGCGCAACAACGCTTCCCCAATCATTGATGGCATCCTTTTTCATACAAGTGGCTAACACACGGTGCAAACTGATTGAAGATATATCAAGGGTTTTAGCGTTGAAGCCGTAATCAATCTCTGTGTAGTGTTTTCCTTTGCGAACATTCAAGCTCATGCCTATGGAATGCAGCACGAAATCGAAACCGCCGCCAAAATGTTCCATAGCCTTAGTAACAAGATTATCTACATCTTCATTATTGCTTACATCGCAGGGAATAACCGGTGCATTTACCAATGTTGCCAGTTTATTTATTTCGCCCATGCGCATTGCTACAGGCGCATTTGTCAACACTATCTCAGCACCTTCTTCGTGGCAGCGAATGGCCGTGATCCATGCAATAGATTTTTCGTCTAAGGCGCCAAAGATGATCCCCTTTTTTCCTTTCAATAAATTATTGCTCATATTCTTTTATTATGGTTAAATAACTAATAGTAGTAAAAGTAAATTTTTAGGGGCGAATTAAAAAACCAGAAAATTTAAGCATCAGTAGATTAATAACAAACGACAAAATAAATATGCCCACGAAGTGCGCTAGGAAAAAAAGGAACAGATGATTTAAAGACTGTTTCGGGTTTACAAACTTGCGAATCAGTTTATGCATGGCATACCCCAGGCCAATGAAAAGAATAAGAATGATTAAGATTGAAATTTTTGCCATCTGGTTGCTAAATAATCACGGGTGGAAATGCACCCATTAAATCCCTACCATTTCCCTCGCATTTTCAAGGGCCGCTGCCGTGGGTGGCTCACCACCCAACATTTGGGCAATGGCTTTTATCCGTTCCTCGTTGCTTAGCAGTTTTATGTTAGTCACAATTTTATCTTTCACCAATTGTTTGTACACAAAATAATGTGCTGCTGCCTTGGCCGCTATTTGTGGCTGATGGGTAATGGCTATGAGTTGGTGCCCCGCAGACAATTCTTTCATAATAATACCTACCTGCTTTGCAGCTTCACCACTTATCCCCGTATCTATTTCATCAAAAATTAAGGTGGGCAGTTGCAGCTTTTTTGCTACCAACGATTTCACACTGAGCATCAGTCTGCTCAGCTCTCCTCCACTTGCTACTTTATGAAGTGGCTCAAAACGATTGCTTTTATTGGCGTCGAAAAGAAAATCAATGTCGTCGCTACCAGTGGCATTCAACACACCAGGTTCTAAACGAACTTTGAGCTGCGCATTTGGCATTCCCACCTGGGCCAGTAGTTTGTTGACTTTCTCCGTAAAAGGTTTTACCTCCGCAGTTCTTTTTGCTGTTATTTTTTTCGCAAGAACAATGCAGGCATCCTGTAATTGTATCGTCAGCTTTTCTAACTTTTCGATTTCGGTGGAGATGTTGAATACGGCGTCGAGCTTTACCTCTAACTCATTTTTAAGGACAATGAGCTCGGCAGTTTCTTTTAGGTTGTGTTTCTTCAAAAGCTTAAAACCCGCAGAAAGACGATCATTTACTACCTGTATCCTTTGCATGTCATGGCTTATACCATTATTAATTACTTGTAGTTCATCTGCAATATCCTGCAACTCTATAATGCTACTCTTCATCCTCTGGTGCAGGTCTATCATTCCCGGATGATAAGATTCCAGCGCATAAATTTTATGCTGTAATACTTTTAACTGCTGAACAAGCGGTTGCTCGCTGTCTTGCATCTCAAAATAAATACTGCTCAACTGCTCTTTGATATTCTCGGCATTGGTAAGTAGTATCAGCTCTGCGTCTAAATCTTCTAACTCATTTTCTTTTAATGAAAGTTCGTCTAACTCTTCAAACAAAAAGCGATGATAATCCAGTTCCTTATTGGCATTGTGTTGAAGAGCCTTCAGGTCTTCCAACTGTTTCTTTGAATTGGCAAATTCGTTAAACTGTTGCCGCAGTTCTCTCAAAAGAGGATTGTTGTCTGCAAGTGCATCTAATACCTCCCGTTGAAAATTTTCATTACCAAGTTCGAGTGTATCAAATTGCTGGTGCAGGTCTACTAACAAGACTGCCAGTTCCTTTAGCTGTGAAAGATTTACCGGGGTGTCGTTTATAAAACTTCTTGACTTTCCGTTCACCGCAATCTCTCTCCTCATAATAATTTCCTCGCTGGCATCCAGTTCGTATTTATGGAGAAAAGTTCTAATCGCATCATTATTTTTTAGGCTGAAAAATCCTTCTACAATACATTTTTTTGTCTTGTCTTGCAGCACACCACTGTCGGCCCTTTGCCCAAGTATAAGGTTAAGGGCGCCCATCAAAATACTTTTACCAGCCCCGGTTTCACCTGTTATAATGTTCAGGTTTTGAGAAAAAGAAATAAGAAGATCTGTGATGATGGCGTAGTTCTGAATATGGAGTTTTTGCAACATAGTTTGTAATGGCAAATTAGAGAAACAAGTTGAAAAGGAAATGGATAATTGATAATGAAATAATTATAAATAGTCCCGAAATACAACCTCGAAAAACCCAGAACCTTGCTGCTTCATACAATAATGCCTGAACTAAAGCCCAGGCATTATGATTTGTCAATTAGGGATTTATCAATTAAGAAAACATCTCCCTCACCTTATCGAAAAACGATTTTTCATTCTTCTCTGGTTTTGGTTCAAAATTTACTGATTCCTGCATGGTCTCAAGCATGTCTTTTTCTTCATTACTCACCTGCTGAGGCGTCCAGATATTAACCTGTATTAATTGATCGCCTTTCTCGTAACTGTTTACATGTGGAAAACCTTTGCCCTTTAGCCTGAAAATTTTGCCGCTTTGCGTACCCGGCGGTATTTTAATTTTTGCTCTACCATCTATTGTAGGTACTTCTATCTGTGTACCAAACACCGCATCGGGAAACGATATGTAAAGATCAAACGCAACGTTCAGCCCATCTCTGTGAAGTTGTGCATGTGCCTCCTCCTCTATCAATACAATAAGGTCGCCCGGATTACCGCCTCTTTCGCCGGCATTTCCTTTTCCGCTAATGCTTAATTGCATGCCTTCCTGCACCCCTGCAGGTATATCAATAGAAACTGTTTCTTCGCCATACACTTTGCCATCTCCTTTACAATTGCCGCATTTGGAGGTAATGGTAGACCCTTCACCGTTACAGGTGGGGCAAGTGGTAACGGTTTGCATCTGGCCAAGAAAAGTGTTCTGTACTCTTCTCACCTGCCCACTCCCGCTGCAGGTTCCGCAGGTTTGTACACTGCCTTTGTCTTTTGCTCCGCTGCCATCGCAGGTATTGCACTTAATGTGTTTTTTTACTTTAATCGTTTTATTGGCTCCTTTAGCAATTTCCTCAAAATTCATTTTGAGCTTTACCCTAAGGTTGGTGCCCCGTGTGCCATTGCCACGACCGCCGCCGCCTCTTTTTCCTCCACCGCCAAAAAAACTACCGAACGCATCATCACCAAAAATATCTCCAAACTGGCTAAAGATATCATCCATGTTCATGCCTGCACCTCCGTGCCCACCGCCTGCTCGTCCCTGGCCGAAGGCGTTGTGCCCGAACCGATCATATTGTGCTCTTTTATCAGCGTCGTTCAGCACTTCATAAGCTTCTGCCGCCTCTTTAAATTTTTCTTCAGAGGCTTTGTCGCCCGGGTTCCTGTCCGGGTGAAATTGCATGGCTACTTTACGATAAGCCTTTTTAATTTCTTCCTGGGAAGAACCTTTGGAAACCCCTAATATTTCGTAAAAATCTCTTTTCGTACTCATTGAACTTGGGCTATGCTAAAAAGCACGCATTTTTTATGAACTAGTATCCTTGTAGAAGCAAACGGCTATTGATGGTCTTATTTACCAACAACTACTTTGGCGAAACGGATCAGTTTGCTATTTAAATAATATCCTTTCTGAACCTCATCCACCACTTTGCCTTTAGAAGCTTCGCCAGCCTCTATCTCAGTAATGGCCTCATGCTGCTCCACATCAAAATCTGCGTTCACACTTTCCATAGCGGTAAGTCCTTTATGCTGCAAACTTGCTTTTAGCTTATTAAAAACAAGTTGATTACCCTGCTTGATCTGGGCAATATCTTCCGAAACCTGCATCTGCTTCTCGGCACGATCGCAGTCGTCCAATACATCCAGAAGGTCAACAATTACATCTTTGCCGGCTGTTTGTATAAGTTCTATTTTTTCTTTGGATGTTCTGCGCTTGTAATTGTCAAACTCTGCGAATAAACGCAGGTATTTATCTTTTTGTTCTTGCAATTCCGCTGCAAATTTTTCAGCAATTGCATCGCTATCCTCCATGGGATTGCTAAGGTGATTGTTTCCCGGTATATCAGCATCGGCATTAATATCCATTTCTATATTATCAGGGCTTTCACTTAATTTTTCTTCCATAAAATTGTCGCTTTAAAATGTTGGCAAATCTACGACTGTCAAACTGTTTGCCAATAGCAAGCCAGCAGTCAAATTGACACTAAAAAAGAGGAAGTGTGGAGGGATAAATCATTTCACTACCTGGAACTTGCCAGTTTGTGATATGGTGCCGTTTTTGTCTCGCACCTGGAAGATGTAAATACCTCTAAAGAAATCTTCGAGGTTAATACTGACACGGGCCGGAGCATTCTTAATATCGTAAACCTTTTTGCCCATGAAGTTGTAAACCTGTAAAGAATATGATAGATCTCCACTGGTTTTGTTAAACTCAAAAGTAATAACAGCACTGGCAGGGTTTGGATAGAACTTTATCAACTTTGCGCCGGCCACATCTTGTGTGGCTATTTTATTTTGAGCAAGAGAAGTAAAGTTTATTCCAAAAAGAAGAATTAGTATGTAAATAAGTTTATTCAACTAGGTAAAAGTAGTACAATCTTTTTAAGGGAACCTTAAAATAATTACAAAATAATACACAGTTAATAAACGACAGAATTCCCCATAATAGTATGTGAATGAAACTTTTATCAGGCCAACTCTCCCAATTTAAAGTCAATGGCTTCAAAGTTGGGCAAAGCCCCAGGATTGTCTAATACTTCAACATACTGCAAGATGCCCTCCCTGTCAATAATAAAGGCGGATCGTTTGCTCACTCCGTGCATATCCATATCCGTAAAAGACTGGTGCAAAGCGTCATAAGACGTAGAAACTGTTTTGTTGAAATCGCTTAACAATGAAAAATTATATTGCTGTTCTTCCTTGTACTTAGCCAGGGTAAAAACGGAGTCTACCGAAATGCCGAGCACCTCCACCGAATCGTTTTGATATTTGTTGATATCGTCCCTCACTGAACATAACTCTTTTGTGCAGGTGCCGGTAAAAGCCTGGGGATAAAATAGCAGCAACACATTCTTATTGCCTGCAAAATCTTTAAGACTTATTTTTTGTTTTTCAGAATTATAGAGGTTGAAGTGGGGTGCTTGTTGCCCTATGTTTAATGCCATGGTAAAAATAGTTTATAGGTTATGTGTGCATAACAAAAATAAGGCCCTTTGGTTCGTAGTGCCGAAAATAAAAAGGCCCCGCCATAAAGCAGGGCCTTGTAATCCAAACAATCCATAAAAACAAATTTTCCAACTACAGGATAATTTTAGAATTGTCTAAATTTTTTAGCCTAAATCGGGCAAGTGTGAGTAATGCAGCATGCTGCATCTGCACATTTACTTAATTCGGTCGTCTGGAAAACGGGTGCTGATGGGTAATGTGTGCATCATGGTATGGTGGGTTAAGAAATAAGCCATTGTTTCGGATACATTAACGCAGGAAGGCAACAGATAGTATGCAAGAAGAAGCAGGGGCAACCATTAGTTATCCACAAAGAACAGATGTAAAATGTAATTTATAAACGCAGCATATGCAGTACCACAGGGGCTGTGCTGCCCCAGGGCGCTAATTCCATAGTAGGTAAATCTTTCTTGGTAAATCGCCACTCCCTATTTAAAAAAAGAAACGAGGGAGGCACACTTGGTTGATTTATGAGGATGGCAAGTTTTCCAAAATCTTCGTTGCACTTCCAGCTGCCGCTGTAGGTAACGCCGCTTTTGATGGCCGTCATAGGACCATCGTAATAAGTGTTCTTTAATAATTTAAATACCCAGCCATTAAAACGAGCAGTGCTGTCTGCACCATTATCAGTAGCTAGCGAAACTTTAAAATCACGGTTTAATACATTTTCTTCGAAGTATTGTTTATACAGATCTTCTTTAACCTCAGCACCAATTTTTTTACAGCCGTGTAGCGCCAGCATGGTAATTGCCATGCAAAGTGCAATTACAAAACGCCATTTATAAATAAAGCTTAAGAAATTAAAATGTTTCATAGATGCCCTGGTATTTTTTGCTGGCATAGTTTATAAAAAAGCTGCTATCAAGCGAGCTTCCTGTGGCCTTCTGGCACAACTCGCTGGAAGTATAATAACGCCCGAATTTGTAAATATGTTGTTGGAGCCATTCTAAAACAGGCTTGTTATTGCCCACAGTCAGCGCTTCCTTTATAGACGGGTTTTGTTGTTCAATAGCTGCATAGAACTGAGCGGCATACAAACTTCCAATGCTGTAAGTGGCAAAATATCCAAAACTGCCATGACTCCAATGTACATCCTGCAGGCAGCCTCGCCTGTCGTCTGGCACCTGCACACCCAGGTATTGCCGGTATAACTCTGCCCAAACAGTGGGAATATCTTTGACTGCAATGGTCCTATCAATGAGTTGCTTTTCAATTTCGTAGCGTATCATCACATGAAAATGATAGGTTACTTCATCTGCTTCTGTTCGTATAAGCGATGGTTGCACTTTGTTGATGCCTTTGTAAAACTGCTGCAGGCTTGTATTTTCAAACTGTGTGGGAAAAGTTTGCTGCAGGAGTTTAAAATTGTGTTGCCAAAAGGGCAAACCCCTGCCTACATTATTTTCCCAGAGCCTGCTTTGACTTTCATGAATAGGAAGGCTGCAATACTCACTCAGCGGCAAACCATATTCTTCTGCAGGCAGGCCCTGCTCATACAAAGCATGTCCGCCCTCATGTATGCAACTCCAAAGCATATTGGCAAAATCAGTTTCATCTATTCTGGTAGTTACTCTTACGTCTTTGTTATTAAAACTCGTGGTAAACGGATGCTCGCTGATGTCCTGTCGCCCAGCATCAAAGTCAAAGTGCATTCGCCGGAGTATTTCCATGCCAAGCTCCCATTGTTTGTCTTTAGAAAAATGCTGTTTTAAAAAGCTATCATCTACCGCGGGTGCTGCCTGTATTGTTGTAAGGAGTGTGCCAAGCTGGGGCTTTAAAGACGCAAACAGCTCATCAGTAACAGCCACCGTTAGGCCACGGTCATAATCGTTCATTAGGGCATCATAGGGATGTTTTTCATACCCAAGCAAGTCTGCTTCCTGCTTTTTAAATTCAATAATGTCGTGCAGCGGCTGTTGAAAAAGGGAAAATTCATTTTCCTTGCGGGCCTGTATCCATGCATGAAAACTTTTGTTGACTGCTTCGCTCATCTTGCGCACAAAGGCCGAAGGCAGCTTTTTACTTTTTTGATAATCGTACCAGCTCAGTTCTACATTCCGCTGTTGGTTGTCAGACAAATCATCTTTTGAAAGTAGCTCCTGTAGCAAAGCTCCCAGTTTGTCGTCCGTAAATTTTTCGTGAGCCAGTTCATTGAGTGTGGCAATTTGCTGCCCACGAATGTCGCCACCCTTAGCGGGGAGATAAGTTTCCTGGTCCCATTGCAAAACCGCTGATGCATACTTTACATCTGCAATTTTTTGGAGGTGGGTTTTGTATTGTTGATAGGAAGTGGCGGAATTCATTAGCTAATTTATTTATATTTTACACTGTATTTTGTGCAATGGCAAAGTTATACTTTAGATTTGCACCATATCCCAACCAGTTCTCAAACAGTTTTTAATGTTTTCAAATATTTAAACAATGATTGCACGTAAGCTCCATAAAATAATAAATAAAAATATGGGTTATTATCCTGTTTTATCTTTAAACGGGCCAAGGCAAAGCGGCAAAAGTACCCTGATAAAAAAGGTATTCGCAAAACTTCCTTATGTAAATTTAGAAAACCCTTCAGAAAGAAATTTTGCCGTTACAGATGCTTTAGGGTTTCTAGAGCAGTTCCCAAAAGGCGCCGTGATAGATGAAGCACAATATGCCCCGGAATTGTTTAGCTACATACAGGCGCTAACAGATGAAAACCCAAATCTGAAATTTATACTTACCGGGTCTCAAAACTTTTTAATGCATAAAAGTATTTCGCAATCTTTGGCAGGTAGGGTTAGCATCAATACCTTACTGCCTTTTAGTTACGAAGAATTAAAAAAAGGGAAATTACTGCCAGTA
Source organism: Chitinophagaceae bacterium (assembly GCA_043737055.1). Lineage (GTDB taxonomy): Bacteria > Bacteroidota > Bacteroidia > Chitinophagales > Chitinophagaceae > Ferruginibacter. The sequence goes on from JAYTBG010000001.1 coordinate 65,852, forward strand.
TCCTTAAATGAAATATTGTTTAATGGGTTTTATCCAAGATTATACGATAAAAAAATTCCGGCTACGGGTTATTATGCCAATTATGTAAACACTTACATTGAAAGGGATATACAAGCCTTGATAAATAGCAGTAATCTTTCCCAGTTCATAAAATTCATACATTTATGTGCCGGCCGGGCGGGACAAATAATAAATATGTCTTCTCTAGCAAACGATACCGGCGTATCGGCTATAACTATTCAAAACTGGTTGGCCATCCTACAAAGAAGTTATATTATTTACCTGCTTCAACCACACTATAATAATTTCAATAAACGGCTCATCAAAACCCCAAAATTGTATTTTTTCGATACCGGTTTACTTTGTTACTTACTAGGTTTACAAAAACCTGCAGATATAACCAACCATTTTGCCAAGGGAGCCATTTTTGAAAACTATGTTCTGGTAGAAATACTAAAGCATCATTACAATAGCGGTTTATTGCCACAGGTTTTTTATTTACAAAACAATCATGGCAAAGAAATAGATTTTATACTACATCAAGGGAACACACTGGCCGCTATTGAAGTAAAAAGCAGCGCCACCCCAGATATATCTATGTTTAAAAACTTATCTTTTTTGGATGAATTAAACGGGCTGGAAAATAAAAAAGTAGTTGTATACGCAGGCGACAAAGATGCGGTAAGAAAACAAGGATTGCTATTAGCCTGGAAAAATCTACATAAATTATTTTAAATTTTTAATGTAGACTTATGCCCTAATACCGCAGATGCATATTTTACATCGGCAATTTTTTGAAGGTGGTTTAAAATTGATAACTACTCCAAAAGGTATGGATGCTCTTACAAATTCAAAATTAAAACCGTTTGTGGGACTTATGGTTCCATAAGACGTCCAGTAATGATTAGTATTAACTAAGGCTCCTGTATTATTTACGGTATCAATGTATCTGAATTTTAAATAAAATTGCGCTTTTTGAACAGATTGAACAGGAAAAGTACCGGTTGCATTGATTATGGTATCGGGCAACTGAACAGTTATTTTTAATGTGTCACCTAAATTGATGGATTGGTTATTTGTATTAAGTGTAGCGCCCAATTTTACTGCCTCTATATTAAAAATATCCTTGTTATCGGGGTCGCAGGCAGAAAATAGCACTAGTATGAAAATCAGTTTTTTCACCTAAAAATATTTAATTTACACTAAATACATATTTGCCAAACCCTTCAGCTAAGGCTAAATTAGTACCATCAAGCCAGGCCTGACCGCCAATGTATGGAGCTGCCATTTTCAAATGTAAATCGGGAACATTAAAATTTACATACAACCGGGATTCATAAGCATTATTTATTTTTAACTGCCCTGCCTGGGATACCACTTCCAAATAATAAATACCTTTTTGCGGCGGTTTAAAATTGATGACTACTCCAAAAGGTTTGGATGCTCTTACAAATTCAAAATTAAAACCGTTTGTGGGGCTTATGGTTCCATAAGACGTCCAATAATGACTAGTATTAACTAAAACTGCTTTGTTATTTACAGTGTCAATTTTATTTATGTACATATAAAATTGCGCCTTTTGCAAGGATTGAACAGGAAAAGTACCGGTTGCATTAATTATGGTATCGGGCAACTGGACAGTTATTTTTAATGTGTCACCTAAATTGATGGATTGGTTATTTATATTGAGTGTAGCGCCCAATTTTACGGCCTCAAAATTAAAAATGTCCTTATTGTCGGGGTCGCAGGCAGAAAATATTAAACTAATTATGCCTGTAATAGCAATTATCTTTTTCATTTTGTTAGTTTTAAAAATAGCAGCCGGAATGCGGCTGCCACTCTTTTCGTATCCTCAGAATAAATTACTTACTAATTAACCCTAAAGAAATAAGCCCCGAAACCTTCTGCATCTAATTGTATATAGGCATCATAAAATGGCTGTCCACCAAAATAGGGCGAAATAATACCTAAAATATTATAGTGCTTATTTGTTACTCCAAAATTTACCAGCAAATTTGCTTCGTAATTATTATTTATTCTTAAAACACCAGGTTGAGGAACAACCTCCAGGTAATAGAGACCCTTTTCTTCTGGCTTAAAATTTATAACTACCTCATACGGTTTTGCATTATTTTTTAGTACATAGATACCGTTTCCTTCAGTATTCCCCACGGAGGTCCAAATCGCCGGAAACAACATATTAACTCCTCTTCTATTTAAAGTATCAACTTTAAATGTACGCATGGCAAAAAAAGCTCTTTGTAAAGATTGCACATTTTGAGTTCTTAGATTGCTTACCACTGTGTCAGGAACTGTTAGTCTAATTTTCAATGTATCCCCAAGTAAAATGGTTTCGTTTGAGTTGTTTATTTCTGCATTTAATTTTACAAATTCTGTCACTAGCGTTGCGTCTTAGTTAAATGATTTTCAGTTGAATATATTTTAGTTCTTTGACATTTTGATTTTCTATGTTTAAAAACACATTGTGTATTGCCCTTTTTTCGAAAGGAGCAAGACTGATGTATTGTATAATTTCATAGGGAGAATTTGTTAGCTTTAGTTTCTTTCTTGCTATCAACACCAACACATAAACTGATATCGCTATCCATATTTGGGTCTTAACTGCGTTCTCGCTAAAACCCCAAAAGGATTGGACTTTCAGGTTTTGTTTAATCCATTTGAAAAACAGCTCAATACCCCACCGGTACTTATAGAGTTGACTTACAGTTTGTGCCTTTATCTTGAAGTTATTAGTCAAAAAGATAAAGGTTCTGTTGAACTCCGAATCATAAAATTTGATGCGTCTCAAATGTTCAGGGTATCGAGTGCTACTGTTGGTTCCAGTAAGCAATATATCCTGATCACAGAGGATGCCTATCTTTTTGTCCGGGATCCTGGATTTGATACGTTTGAATTGCAAGTTTTCTTTTGCTCTTATAACGAAGTATGCTTTCTCTTGCTTGATGCTATAAAGGCGTTCAAAATCAACGTAGGCCTTGTCCATTATGTAATAACTACCTTTTTGAACTGGAATTAAATCCATCGCTTTTACATCGTGAACGTTCCCCGCTGATATAAAAATAAATTCGGGAATAGAGGTTTTTAAGTCAAGCAGTGTATGAATTTTTATAGCCGCTTTAGTTGAACGGAAAGGAGCCCATAAAAATACTTCTAAACAAAGGTCTACTGTCGTTGAGTCTAATGCAAAGACACGGCCCTTAAGATTTACTTCTAATTGATTATCGTCTTCATACAATTCTTTTGCTTGTTCAATAAGCTTCAGCGCATAATCTTGATAAATCCTCCAATCTCTACTTTCATTTGCACGAGATAAAGTTGATTTATTAACGGCCTTGCCAATGCCAAGATGATAGAGTTTGTCGGGATTCAACTTCAAACAAAGAAGAGTGTCACTCATACTTTGACGATGAGTTAATTGACCAAACGCCATGCAAAGAAATTGCTTCCAACAAGTAAATTCTTTTGATTTGTAGTTACCATTATAACGGTTAACACAAACTTTGAAAAGATCTTGAGAAGCAAAATCTATAATTTGGGTGAAGGCCATGCGTCCTTTGTTCATTATCAATGATTTGTACAAATAACGAACAGAATTATTTTCAAATCAACGCCGACAAAAAAACGGCGCAAACATAGATCTGTCAAGTGTTTCAAAGAACTATTTAATTAAACAACGCAACGCTAGTG
>JAYTBG010000002.1:0-2486 GCA_043737055.1 Chitinophagaceae bacterium
CCACCACAGATAAATAAAATATTCTGCGTGTTTACTTTAATCATTTTTTGCTCGGGATGTTTGCGACCGCCCTGGGGTGGAACTAATACTTCTGTACCCTCAAGCATTTTTAATAAGCCTTGTTGTACGCCTTCGCCACTTACATCGCGTGTTATTGAAGGATTATCTCCCTTACGGGCAATCTTATCTATCTCATCTATATAAACAATACCTCTTTCAGCAGCATTTACATCATAGTTGCACGACTGTAAAAGACGGGTAAGCATGCTTTCCACATCTTCGCCTACATAACCTGCTTCTGTAAAAACTGTCGCATCAACAATTGCAAAGGGAACGTTTAACAACCGGGCAATGGTTTTAGCCAGCAAGGTTTTACCAGTACCGGTTTCTCCTACCATAATAATGTTGCTCTTCTCTATTTCTACATCCCCTTCAACATGTTTGTATTGTAAACGCTTGTAGTGATTGTATACAGCTACTGCTAACACTTTTTTACCATCGTCCTGGCCAATGATATATTCATCCAAAAATTTTTTAATTTCTGTTGGCTTGCGTACGGTTAGTTTAAATGAAGCAGGTTGAGAATCGGGTTTTAATTGAAGCTCCTGTGCAATGATCTCCTGTGCATGTTCTACGCAGTTTTCGCAAATATGACCATCCTGGCCGGCGATAAGTATTTTAACTTCATCGCGGCTTCTACCACAAAAAGAACAATGTAAATGACTTTGTTTAGGCATAATTTATTGACATTGGCACAGGTGAACTAAAGTAACTGTGCGTAAAAAAAGTTTCTTGTTAAACTAATTATTGTTCGAATGAAAGAATTAGAAACAATTTGAAAATCGATGATTATCTACAAAAATAAAAAAACCGCTTCTAAATGTCCTTTTTTTGTTTGAGGAACATTAGAAACGGTACTAACATTAACAATGCTCCTATAATTTATCAAGTATTACATCTACAATTCCATAGGCGACTGCTTCATTGGCATCCATCCAATAATCGCGGTCAAAATCTTTCATGATTTTTTCAAAGGATTTACCGCAATTTTCTGCCAATATTCTTGCTCCTAATTCTTTGGTTTTTTGTGTTTGCAAGGCCTGTATTTCAAGGTCGGCACTGGTACCCTGGTAATAACCACCAAGGCTGGGCTGGTGTATCATTACTTCGCCATGAGGAAAAATGTAACGGTTGCCTTTTGTACCAACACTTAAAAGTATAGACCCCATGCTTGCAGCAAGGCCCATACAAATAGTGCTCACAGGCGAGCTAATCATTTTAATAGTATCGTAAATGACCATTCCACTGGTAACCATTCCACCCGGGCTGTTGATGTAAAACTTAATTTCAGTACCCGGCTTATCCGCTTCCAGTAATAAAAGTTTGCTTACTACATCCTTGGCGCTTTTATCATCCACAACACCCCATAGGTAAAGAGCTCTTTTTTCAAAAAACTGTTTTTCCATTTTTTTAGCCATCAAACCCGATGGTTCTTTCTCCTGCTTTTCTTTTTTGTCGTCTTCTTCTTCGTCTTCCATCCTGAAAGGATTTATATGTTCTGACATCATCATAATAATTATTTTGGTCTTGTTTACAGTAATTAATCTTTATTCAATTTTTTAGGATTGGTCAGCAAAACTTCGTCAACTAAACCATATTCTTTTGCTTCCTGGGCACTCATCCAAAAGTCGCGGTCGCTGTCTACTGCCACCTGTTCAGCAGTTTTGCCTGAGTGGTGTCCTATAATGTCGTAGAGTTCTCTTTTCAGCTTTTTAATTTCAGCAACAGTAATAGCAATATCACTTGCCTGGCCACCAATTGCACCACTGGGCTGGTGCATCATAATACGGCTGTGTTTAAGTGCAGTTCGTTTGCCTTTAACCCCGGCGCACATTAACACCGCACCCATGCTTGCAGCCATTCCTGTGCATATAGTAGAAATGTCGGGACCAATAAACTGCATAGTATCGTAAATACCCAAACCCGCATACACGCTACCACCAGGGCTGTTGATATACATCTGGATGTCTCGGGTTCTATCAGTACTTTCCAAAAACAATAATTGAGCAGTAACAATATTGGCTACATAATCATTAATTCCCTCACCCATAAAAATAATCCGGTCCATCATTAAACGGCTAAAAACGTCCATGCTGGCAACATTTAAAGGGCGTTCTTCAATAATATATGGAGTAAGATTGGTAACCTGGTGGTGGGTAAAATTGTGCAATGTTGCACTGCTGATGCCGCGATCTTTTACGGCGTATTTTTCGAACTCTTTTCCAAAATTCATTGTAAATATTTTATGAAAGTGAAGTTAAGGGTTGTTCCTTAATTGAATTAGCTAAGCATTCAAATACTATGCGAAACTTAAATAGCGACAAAATAGCATAACATAAAGTCGACGCAAATGTTTTAATTACTGCAAGGAAGCTTGTTATTAAAAACAACAAAGCCAGGAGATTTCCCGGCTTTGTTAATAATGC
>JAYTBG010000003.1:0-6183 GCA_043737055.1 Chitinophagaceae bacterium
ATGAAAGTTATATTAATGGCATTTTTACTTGTGCTGCCCGGCACTAAAGCCATCAGCCAACAAACGGAAGATTCTATAAAAGCGGTAATCAACCTAATGTTCACCGCTATGAACACAAGCGATCCAGATCTTCTACTTTCCTGCTTTGCAGATAGTGCGTTGCTGCAAGCAATTGCAAAAGACAAAGAAGGTAACTTGATTGTAAAAAATCAAAGTGTCCATCGCCTCAGCACCCAAAGCTGCGCTCGATGAACGCATTAGGTATGAGATGATAAAAATTGATGGACCGCTAGCTTCTGTATGAACGCCCTATTCCTTCTTTTACAACGGGAAGTTTAGCCATTGCGGAGTCAACTCTTTTCAACTGGTGAAAACTGTAAAGGGATGGAAGATTCATTATATTATAGATACCCGCCGCAAAGAAGGATGCCTTTAAACAATAAGCCTCCCCGGGATCGGGGAGGCTTCATCTTTTAAAAATTAATCAACCAACTCTATTTTCTCTTACAAAATTATGATGTCTTTTACCGGAGCTTTTGCTGGCTCTTTTTTTGGGAGCTCTAACCGGAGAATTCCGTTTTCATATTTTGCTACAATATTTTCTGCATCAATTTTTTCGTCGATTGTAAAGCTGCGCTTAAAAGAACGGTAAGAAAATTCTCTGCGCAATACTTTGTCAGCTTCCTCTTTCTGGTCTTCCTTTTTGTCGGTGCTAATGGTTAAAATATTAACTTCGAGTTTTACTCCAAAGTCCGATTTTTCAAACCCTGGTGCAGAAAGTTCAACCGAAAATGAATTTGCTTTTTCAATAATATTCACCGGTGGAAAATTCAATACATCTTCTCTGAACGTTTTAGAGAGCGTAGAGGGAAATTCATTGAAAATGTCTTTCATCATGCCGTCGAATGTTTTGCCAAGGTTGTTGTTGTTTACTTTTACGAGTGTCATAATTTATGTTTTAAAGTTTAGATTTTTGATTGTGTAAAGGAGATATTCAAATGCCGTTCCACCCGGGGAAAGATGCCAAATGACATCTTCAAATACTTAATGTTATGCCGTATTGGCAAAAGCGAGCGATAAACCTGTCATTGTTGCCGATAATCTTATCCGCAGACTGGAAAATTTTCAGGTCTGTTGCAATCATAAGAGCTTAATTTTGCTTTTTTAAATTAAAAACCAAGATATGTATCCAGCAGAAATAGTAGTTCCAATGAAGGAAGAGTTAACCGAAAATGGTTTTAGAGAAATGCTTACGGCATCTGACGTAGAAGAAACGCTAAGTCAAAAAGGAACCGCACTAGTGATGATTAATTCAGTATGTGGTTGTAGTGCGGGAACAGCTCGTCCTGGCGTTTTGTTAGCGGTACACAACAGCACAAAAAAGCCGGACCAAATCACTACGAGCTTCGCAGGCTTCGACGTAGAAGCGGTTAATGAAGTGCGGAAATATTTGATGCCTTATCCGCCATCATCTCCAGCGATCGCATTATTCAAAGATGGGGAGTTGGTGCACATGATAGAAAGACACATGATTGAAGGCAGAAGCGCTCAAATGATTGCCGATAATCTCGTTGGAGCATTTGAAACGCACTGCAACTAAATATAAAAAGTAAAACTTCGTAAATGGCAATATTCACATGTTGCCATTTTTTGTTGCATACTCCTTATTTCAATTCTTTATTTTTTACTTCTTAATATTGCATCACTTTTTTCAGCTTAAAACAACGAAATGTATCCCAATTTATATTATGTTTTCAAAGACTGGTTTGGAGTTGAATGGCAGGCGCTGGCTTTTTTAAATACTTTCGGATTATTTGTTGCGCTTGCTTTTATAGTGGCTGCAGTCGTGCTTTCTTCGGAACTGAAGCGTAAAGAAAAACTCGGTTTACTGCTGCCACGGGAGGAGATGATAACGGTAGGTAAACCAGCCAGCATGCTCGATCTCTTCTTGAATGGCATCACTGGCTTTATTTTCGGGTATAAGTTGTTGGGGCTTTTCGTAGACAAACCCGCAGAAGTAAATGCTCAGGATTATATTTTTTCAATCCAGGGAAATTTTCTGGGTGGAATTATTGGCGCAGCAGCACTTGTGGGCCTCAAGTGGTGGGAAAGAAACAAGCAACAACTAAAAACTCCAGAGCGGCGTGCAGTGCGTATTTGGCCCCACGACAGGGTAGGTGACATCATCATTTTGGGGTTGATCTTTGGTATCCTGGGCGCAAAACTCTTCGACAATTTTGAACATTGGGATGAATTTATAGCCGATCCTATTGGCAGAATATTTTCGCAAAGTGGTCTCACTTTTTATGGTGGCCTTATTTTAGCCGCTGCGGCTATTTGTTGGTATGCCTATAAAAAAGGTATCAAAATAAAACACCTTGTAGATGCTGCTGCGCCTGCGCTCATGATTGCTTATGCAGTCGGCCGCATAGGTTGCCAGGTGTCCGGTGATGGCGATTGGGGTGTGTACAACAGCGCTTACGTAAGCGATGCATCCGGAAATGTTTCGGTAGCTGCCGCAGGCGAGTTTGATAAGCAACTTCAAAAAAATGCGGCTTATTTTACCGAAGGTAAGGCGGCAGATTCGGCCGGTCTTGTTTACGTTACAGATCGCACTTACGGCAGCCTCGATGCTGTGCCACACAAAAAATTTACTGGTCCGGGATTTTTACCAACCTGGTTGTTTGCATACAGCTATCCACAAAATGTAAATAAAGATGGTATCCTGATGCCTGGCATCGGAGATGAGCACAACAGAGTATTACCACAACCGGTTTTTCCTACCCCATTGTATGAAATTATCATATGTAGTCTGCTTTTCTTATTTCTTTGGGCAATAAGGAAGCGCATTAAAACGCCCTATGTCATTTTCGGCATTTACCTGGCAATAAACGGTACTGAGCGTTTTTTGGTAGAGTCCATCCGTGTAAATAAAGTTTACCCCGTACTGGGTGTGCAGCTATCTCAGGCACAAATTATTGCTATTCTTCTGGTTATTAGTGGCTTAGTAACCGTCCTATTGGCGAAAAAGAACGCCCACCGTTTATAAACTTCCCGCTGTAACTAATTTCAAAGGATAATCGTTAGACCTGAATCTAACCGGTTATCCTTTTATTTTGCCATTCCATGACAAAACCATGTACTGTGCAAAACAAAGTACTCACTTTTGTGAAGTAGTTAACAAAGTATATAACTGCATTATTCATTAACCACACTCCAACCGCTAGCCCCGGGAGGAGTTAAAAAAAATATAGTCATGAAAAAACTCTTCTCAACGCTGGTATTATCCGGCATTTCACTCCTCAGTTTTGCCCAAAGCGGCGGCAGAATTTCCGGGTCTATAAAAGACGGCGGCAATCAAAAAGTAATTGATGCTGCCACGATTTCCTTGTTAAAGGCACAAGACTCCAGTCTTGTAAAAACTTCTCTTACCAACAAAGACGGGAGCTTCTCCTTTGAAAATCTGAAAGAAGGCAAATACCTTGTAATGGCCACTTCTTTTGGGCATTCAAAAGTGTACAGTAATACGATGGATCTTAGTGCAGCGGGGAGCGAGGCTACCACAGGCACATTGCAGCTCGCAGTAACTACAAAAGATCTTAGTGCCGTAACAGTTACCGCAAAAAAGCAGTTTGTAGAACGCAGGATTGACAAAACAATTTTAAATCCGGATGCGATGATCAGCAATGCTGGTGCTACGGCGCTGGAAATGCTGGAAAAAGCGCCGGGCATTACCATTGATAAGGATGGCAATATCAGCCTTAAAGGAAAACAAGGGGTGGTGGTAATGCTGGATGGTAAACCAAGTTTTATGAGCGGTCCGGACCTGGTAAATTACCTTACCAATTTGCCCGCAGGCAATATAGACCAGGTAGAAATTATGACCAACCCGCCTGCTAAGTATGATGCAGCCGGTAATTCAGGCATCATAAACATTAAAAGCAAAAAGAGCAAACAAAAAGGTTTTAACGGGAATTTAAGCACATCACAGGGCCACGGAGAAAGCTTTCGTACCGCCAACAGTCTCAGCTTGAACTATCGCAAAGGGAAAGTAAACACTTTTAGCACCCTGAATTTTAATTACAGAGAAAACCCGCAATGGTTGGACATTAATAGGGAATACCTGGGGAATGACAAAAGCGTACAGTCAATTTTTGAGCAGGAGTCTTACAGAATGAGGATTTCCAGGTTTTACAATGCACGGGTGGGTATGGATTATTATGCAACCCCTAAAACAACCATTGGCTTCGTATTCACGGGTTACCTTAATCCCTCCTTTGAAAACAGCACAAATTCTTCAAGATTCTTTAGCCCGTCCAGGGTATTAGATTCGAGCCTTGTTTCAAATGCAAAGATTGATGGAGATGGCAACCACCAGGGCGTGAATCTTAATATTCGCCATAAATTCGATTCTACAGGACGTGAGCTTACCGCAGATGTTGATTATTTGAGGTACAACAATAGTTCAGTTCAGGAAATGATAAATACCGGTTACACAGCAGATAACACTGCCAAATATCAGTACATCCGTAGCGGAAATCTGCCTTCAGTATTGGACATCATATCTCTCAAAACAGACTATGTTCAAACCATCGGCAAAAAAATAAAATTTGAAGCCGGGTTGAAAACGTCTTTTGTGCAGACTAATAACAAAGCCAACTATTTTCTAACAGAAGGGACTACCACCCGTGTTGACTATAACAGCACCAACTATTTTGAATACAAGGAAAACCTAAATGCAGGTTATGTGAACTTTAGCACAGAAAGAAAAAAATGGGGAATTCAAACCGGTCTACGTGTAGAGAATACGAACTATGATGGACTGCAGTATGGTAACCCCAGCAGAAAGGATTCTTCATTTACAAACAGCTATACCAGTGCCTTTCCTACGTTGTATGTGAGTTATAAGTTGGATAAAAAGAACCAGTTTGGCTTGTCGTACGGGCGCCGCATTAACAGGCCCGACTATGAAGATCTGAACCCGTTTTTTCACTTCATAGATCCTTATACATACGAAGTGGGTAACCCTTTTTTAAGGCCGATGTTTGCCAATACATTTGAGGTTACCCATGGGTTTAAAAACCTGTTGAATAGCTCGTTTACCTACACGCACACAAAAGATCTTTTCGGCGAATCTTTCGCCAGGGAAGATTCGGCCATTGTGGTTAGAAACTCAAATTTTGGAGAAGCTCATAATTACAATTTATCGGTTGGAGCGCAGGTATCTGTAACAAAATGGTGGAATGCGAACATTAATGCACAGGCTAACAACAGCCAGTTAAGCGGCACGCTCAATGGCAACAACGTCGATGTAAACTTGAACATGTTTAGCATCAATGTTAATAACCAACTAACATTCAAACATGGCTGGAGTGCCGAATTATCTGGCTTTTACCGCACAAAAGGCGCAGATGGGCAAATCGTTATCAGGCAGATGATGCAGTTTAATGCCGGTGTTCAAAAACAAATATTGAAAAAGAAGGGCAGCTTAAAACTTGCTGTAAGTGACTTTACCGGACCTATGAAGGTGAACGGTTACATAGAAGATGTTTCGGCAGCAAAAGCATCTTTCACACAGTATAGAGACAGCCGGGTGGCAACGCTCACGTTCAGCTACCGCTTTGGTAAAATGTACAAGGCAGACAAACGTAAGAGTGGTGGTGCCGGTGACGAGCAAAATAGGGCAGGAGGGGCTAATTAATTTTTATGCGGGTTAATGTAAACGCAGCCGATAAGCTGCGTTTTTTTATATTTGTAAAAAATAATACTATGCCTTCATTTGATTTAGTAAGTAAAGTTGATCTACAAACCCTTGACAATGCCATTAACGTGGTGAGCAAAGAGGTGAACAACCGTTTTGATTTTAAAGGATCGCATGTAGTGATCGACCTTAATAAAAAAGATCTTAAGCTAACCCTGGAGGCCGATAGTGAAATGAAGCTTCAGCAAATAATTGATGTTCTTATTAGCAGGAGTATGAAGCAAGGTCTTGCGGCCGAAGTATATGATTTGAGCAAAGAGCCTTATCCAAGTGGGAAAATTACCAAGCAAGAAATTTCGGTAAGGAACGGTATTAAGCAAGAAGATGCTAAGAAAATAGTAAAACTTATAAAGGATAGCGGTATAAAAGTGCAGGTTGCCATCATGGATGACATTATAAGGGTTACCGGTAAAAAGATTGAC
>JAYTBG010000004.1:0-2483 GCA_043737055.1 Chitinophagaceae bacterium
AGTTCCAAACCATTTGCGCTGTTGGTTGCAGAAAAATAGAGCACGCCATTCATGTTAACCAGCTCGCTTGCACCCGAACCCGCTGCACCAGGGTTAATATCTTTCAGCAGTTGGGTACCTGCAGCAGTGCCATTCGATTTCCACAACTCGTTTCCTTCATTGGCGGTGCTGGCAGTAAAATAAGAAATGCCATTGATGTGTACAGGGAATGATGGGGTAGAGGAATAACCTGGAGTAAGGTATTTCACTACATTGAATTGTTGTGCCTGAGCAGTCAGGCAATTAAAAGAACAGATAAAAATTACAAAGGATAAAAGTTTATTCATACAGGTGGTTGAGGTAATAATTATTTTTTTTCGATATTTAATACAAGCGTTTACCGTAAGACCATTAGGCAGGTATCTTCGCAAATGCCGTTGCAGGGCGACTTTCAAAATTATACATTGTTAGATGTCTGGAGCAGTGTTGTAGAAAATAAACAGGTGGTCTAATAAAGTGGTGAGGCAGTGGGTAGGAGGGCATGGCGGTTCGGGTTAAGATTAAACAAGCATTATCGTTGTTGATGAACTAGCCGAAAAGGAGTAAAATTATTGTGCAGGCCTAAAAGAATATTATTGTTTTTTTTTGGACTTAATTTTCCCTTTTAATTTGAGCAACAAGTATGTCAGGAGGGTTGGTGGCCGATCGTGAAACCAATGATGAAAAAGTTCATTAACCTCTAAATTTACCTTACATCATCATGGTTCGAGCGTTTTAAAAACAAGGTCCTCCAAAAAAGCTTCGATATCTTTTGGCCTCTTCTTTTTGAAATCGCTGAGTCGTGGCAAATGATGCATGAAGAAATATTGCAAATGCGACAGGTCTATAACAGAACTCGCCAGTGTATTCGGGTACTTGTAATGTGGATTGTACTCCGAAAAAACATTAGCTATCCTGGCAGACAAATCTTTGAAAGGTTTATAGAGCAAATCTTTGTTGTTTTCATCTACATCTTTTGATAAGTAGGTTTTAGTCCCTTCCGCTATCGCAATAAAGTAAAGTGCCTGGTGATCGAATGCTCCAAAGTTTATTTCGGAGTTATCTTCCCATACCAGGATATCCATGATCTTTTTAATCTTATTCGCCGGGTTTGTTATGATGCTAAGCTGAATCACTATCTGAAATTCTAGGTACGACCAGTACCAACTTACCAGGTAAATAAGAAGTTTATGCTTGTTTAAAAAATACCTGTAAATACCAGCTTCCGTGGTTTCTATTTCAGTAGCAAGTTTTTTAAAAGTAAACTGCTCGTAACCAATTTCCGTGATAAGGCGAATGCTTTCCTTGATAATTCTTTTTCCCAGCTCGGTACTTTGAGGATTCTTTATAAAAAGCTTGTCGTTAAGCGATGGATTAAACTCTATGTTCATTGCTAAGGTTTTTACAAAAGTAAATTATTTTAAAAAAAAAGATATTTTACTTTGCATAGTGATAGTATTACTTCTATATTTGCATTACATACTATCATTAACTAAAACGCTAAAAGATGAGACAACTACTAAAAGAAATCCTGGAAAAACTGTTTTGCCAACCCCGCCTCTTGAGAAATAATTTAAAGAGTGCTGGTGTAAGAGCACCTGTAAATCCGGTGGTCTATTTTATGATTCCATTAGCAGCATTTATGATAGCCAGTTGCGCTGTAATACGCCCGGGCGAAGTAGGAATTAAACAAAAATTGGGTCAGCTTTCAGATAAAGTTGTAACGCAAGGAACCATGTTGTATAATCCATTTACCAGTAAAGTGGTTAAAACATCTATACAAACCAATAACCTTGAGTTATCCTTAAGCCTGCCCAGTAAAGAGGGTTTGAGCATTACTTCCCAAATATCCATCTTATATAGACTTGATAAAGACAAAGTGGCCTCTGTAATCAGGATGTTGGGATTAAACTATCAATCTATTATTGCCAACGTTTTTCGCTCTGCTTCCGCTGATGTGTGTTCAAAATATTTTGTAAAGGATATGCACTCTGGTATGAGGGCTGATATTGAGAAATCAATCAAGAGTAAAATGGATGAAACCCTTACCGCACAGGGTATATTGATTGAGTCAGTTTTGATGAAAAGTATTCAGTTACCCGAAGGTTTAGCCAGTTCTATCGAACGAAAATTGCAGGCTGAGCAGGATGCCATGCGCATGGAGTTTGTTCTGCAACAGCAAAAATTGGAGGTGGATAGAATTATAATAGAAGCGAAAGGAACAAGAGATGCACAGAAAATTATTGCAGAAGGGCTGACTCCCGAAATTATTAAAATAAGAAGTATCGAAGCATTCATCCAATTATCAAAATCGCCCAATACTAAAATGATAGTAACCGATGGTAAGGCTCCATTTTTGATTAATCAGTAAAAAAAATCACAAACCAAACGATTGAATTGTAAAAATTAAATTCTTGTTTATGCAACACAGCTCAAAAAAGGTACTTATTCTTTTTATAGTTGGT
>JAYTBG010000005.1:0-14033 GCA_043737055.1 Chitinophagaceae bacterium
TGGATTGTGAAGTTTTCACATTTAAAAAGCGTTTTCCAGCACATATGAGTACAGAAACAGCAGTAATACCAACACCCGTAACCAACGGGTATAGCGCAGATAGCATACAGGTTTTAGAGGGTTTGGAAGCGGTTCGTAAGCGGCCGGCAATGTATATCGGCGACATTAGCGTTAAGGGTCTTCATCACCTTGTTTATGAGGTAGTAGATAACTCGATAGATGAGGCGCTTGCCGGGTATTGCAAAAACATTACAGTTACTATCAATGAAGATAATTCCATAACGGTTCAGGATGACGGGCGGGGTATACCTACCGGTATGCACACCAAAGAAAATCGCAGTGCACTGGAGGTGGTAATGACAGTACTACACGCAGGGGGAAAGTTTGACAAGGGTTCTTATAAAGTGTCTGGTGGTTTGCATGGTGTAGGGGTGAGTTGCGTAAATGCCCTGAGTACCATTTTGCACGTAACGGTAGAGCGGGAAGGGAAAAGGTTTGAACAACAATATGCCACCGGTATCCCTCAATACCCGGTACGGGAAATTGGGGTGAGCGACAGAACAGGAACCACTGTGCAATTTTGGCCTGATGGATCTATTTTCACTACGACTGAATACAACAAAGAAATTTTGGAAGGGCGCCTGCGGGAGCTGGCCTTTTTGAACAGAAAACTAGCCATCGTGTTGAATGATCTAAGGGAACTTGATGACGATGGCAAAACCTATTCTAAAACATTTTATAGCGAAGGTGGAATTGTAGAGTTTGTAGAAATGATAGACAAGAACGCCAACCGGGCGGCCCTTATACCTCAAACAATTTATTGCGATGGTTACGACGAGAAGAGCAACGTGGCAGTAGAAGTTGCCATGGTATACAATGCAGGCTACCAGGAAAATATTTTTAGCTATGTAAATAATATCAATACCATTGAGGGCGGCACCCACGTTGCCGGTTTCCGCAGGAGCATAACCCGGGTGTTTAAAAGCTATGGCGACAAACAGGGAATGTTTGAAAAAGCCAAAGTAGCCATTGAAGGCGATGATTTTAGGGAGGGTATCAGTGCAATCATATCGGTAAAAGTTCCGGAACCACAGTTTGAAGGACAAACCAAAACCAAACTGGGGAACAGCGAAGTAATGGGAATAGTCGATGTTACTTTAAGCAGGGTGTTAGAAGCATACCTCGAGGAAAACCCTAAGGACGCCAAGACTATTATCCAAAAAGTAATATTGGCCGCCCAAGCTCGTGCGGCTGCAAAGCGTGCCCGGGAAATGGTGCAACGTAAAAGCGTTCTTGTAGGCGGTGGTCTACCCGGAAAGTTGGCTGATTGCAGCGAAAAAGATCCCGGTATGTGTGAGCTATTTCTTGTAGAGGGAGACTCGGCAGGTGGTACTGCCAAACAGGGTCGTGACAGAAGCTTCCAGGCTATATTACCATTAAGAGGTAAAATATTGAATGTGGAAAAAGCCATGGAGCATAAGATCTATGACAACGAGGAGATACGCAATATGTTTACAGCCCTCGGGGTAAAAATTGGAACACCTGAAGATCCTAAAGCCTTAGATATTTCAAAGCTTCGTTACCATAAGCTCATCATTATGACGGATGCCGATGTGGATGGAAGCCACATTGCCACGCTGATTATGACTTTCATTTTCCGTTATATGAAGGCCCTGGTAGAGCAGGGGTTTGTTTATATAGCACAACCGCCTCTCTACCTCATAAAAAAAGGCAAGGAGCAGGAATATGCATGGAACGATCTGGAGCGCAGGGCATTGATCCAACTCTACGGACAAGGCAAAGATGAAAGCGTAAATACGCAACGATACAAAGGTTTGGGTGAGATGAACGCAGAACAGCTATGGGAAACCACCATGAATCCTGCTACCCGCACATTGAAACAAATTACCCTCGATAGCGCTGCAGAAGCAGACCGCATTTTTAGCATGCTAATGGGCGATGAGGTTCCACCAAGGCGGGAGTTTATAGAGACGCATGCTAAGTACGCCAAGATCGATGTTTAAAGCAATCATCACGAATATATAAAAATAGCCAAAGGAGGACATCAGTTCTCCTTTCCTGTACTACATACAGCTAAATCCAACTAACTCGACAGCCGCTCTTATACCGGGGCTGATGGGTAAACCTCTTGAGCTATTGGTATTTGAGCCTGATCGCTATATTAGAATTTGAGGAACAATAGTTTTGGATCGTGTGATTAATGCCGCCTTGTAAACACTGCAAAGTAACGATTATCAGTAGTTTACACATATCAAACCGATAGGTTGCCAGCGCCCGGCTCATTATACTTCTTTAAGGCGGGCCATATCAATAGGGCTCTTTAGCCACATTTTTTGGCAAAACCAATATATTTAGTAGCTTGTAGTTTAAAGTTCACATAAGAACCCATATTTACTAACTATAAATTCTATTAAAATGAGCAACATGTTAACAGCTTATTGCATGAAAACAAAGGAAAAAAACGTTCCTATGCAGGATGCAGTAGTCACTAAAACATCTCGTGGAGGCTACATGGCCCAGGGCCACGACGGTAAAGGCAACAAAATGACCACGATGCTGGCTGAAGCCAAGGCATTACAAGCCATCAAAGATGGTGTTGCCACTAAAGGTTTTTAGTAATAACTTTTAAAATAAAAAGCCATTCGTTGCAGAACGAATGGCTTTTACCTTGGTAGACATTGATGTCCGTAGGCAATTTCGCCGCTGGATTTATTTAAATTTCTAAGCTGGCCCCTTTGCCAGGCTTTGATGCATCTTGCTCACAAATCGATAGAGTTCACTCATGTCTTTGACATTATCCACTACAAGAATGCCGTTTTTACCCACCTGTTTGAGTTTGCCCTTGTTGGTACCGGTTTGCAAAAAGAGAAGTACAGCATTAAAAGTTTCGCTTTGAAAATAGGGTGATTCGGGGTTGCCAACGAAGAAACATTTAAGCGTTCCGTTCTTTAAAAACATTTTTTCGAAACCCAACATTACGGCAATTCGCCTGCAGCGCACTGTGGTAAACAGGTCCTCTACCTCTGACGGTACAGCGCCAAACCTATCCCCTAACTCTGCATGAAAAGCTACCAGTTCTTCTTCCGTTTCACAGTTGTCTAACCGGGAGTATAAACTCAGGCGTTCAGTAATGCTTTCTACATAACTATCAGGTATGAGTATTTCAAGGTCAGTATCAATGCTGCAGTCTTTTACAAAATCGTCCTGCTGATGTATTTCTTCCTTGAACAGGTCCCTAAATTCGCTGCGTTTGAGTTCCTTTATGGCCTCATCAAGAATCTTCTGGTACATCTCAAAACCAATTTCTGCGATGAACCCACTTTGCTCTCCGCCCAGCATATTGCCGGCGCCACGAATGTCAAGGTCACGCATGGCTATCTGAAAACCGCTGCCAAGATCACTGTACTGCTCCAATGTGTTCAGTCGCTTGCGGCTGTCAGTCGGTAGTGTAGCAAGGGACGGTGCCATTAAATAACAAAAGGCTTTTTTGTTGCTTCGGCCCACACGCCCCCGCAACTGGTGCAGATCGCTTAGGCCAAACTGGTGAGCATTATTAATGATGATAGTATTCACATTCGGGATGTCTACCCCACTTTCTACAATGTTGGTACAAACCAGTACATCATATTTCTTATCCATAAAATCCAGGATGGTATCCTCCAACTGGTCGCCTTCCATTTGGCCATGAGCAAACGCAATGCTAAGGTCGGGGCATAGGCCTTGTATCAAACCTTTCATCTCTGCAAGACCTTTTACACGATTGTGAATAAAGAAAACCTGCCCGCCTCGTTCCGTTTCGTAATAAATAATATCCCTGATAGCATCTTCATTCATCACCATCACTTCGGTTTGAATTGGTTGCCTGTTAGGCGGTGGTGTGTTGATGATGCTTAGATCTCTTGCGCCCATCAAACTAAATTGTAAAGTGCGGGGTATAGGCGTTGCCGTTAGCGTAAGTGAATCTACCGTTGTGCGGAGTTGTTTTAATTTTTCTTTTGCTGACACTCCAAATTTTTGCTCTTCATCAATAATCATGATGCCGAGGTCTTTGAACTTTGCAGCACTGCCCAGCAGGGCATGTGTACCTATGATAATGTCAATTTTCCCCTCTTCCAGTTTTTTAAAAGTTTCCTTTTTTTCTTTGGCCGTTTTAAAGCGGTTGATAAAATCTACGGTAACAGGAAAGTCTTTAAGCCTATCAGAAAATGTTTTATAATGCTGGTAGGCAAGAATGGTGGTAGGCACCAACACAGCTGCCTGCTTGCCATCACATACAGATTTAAAGGCGGCCCGGATGGCTATCTCTGTTTTACCAAATCCTACATCTCCGCACACCAACCTATCCATGGGGCCTGGCTTCTCCATATCTCTTTTTACATCCTCGGTAGCCTTGCCCTGGTCTGGGGTGTCTTCATAAATAAAGCTTGCCTCCAGCTCGGTCTGCATGTAATTATCCGGGCTGTGCGAAAAGCCTAGCAAGCTTTTTCGCTGTGCATATAATTTTATTAAATCGGTGGCAATGTCCTTTACCTGTTTTTTCGTTTTCTCTTTGAGCTTATTCCAAACATCGCTGCCCAGTTTGTTCATCTTGGGTATGCTCCCTTCCTTGCCACTGTATTTACCAATTTTATGTAGAGAAGAAATGTTTACATACAACAGGTCGCCATCTTTATATTGAATTCTCACCGACTCCTGCATGCGCCCGTTGGCTTCTATTTTTTGCAGGCCGCTGTAAACTCCTACGCCATGATCAATGTGCGTTACATAATCTCCGGGCTGCAATTCCCGAAGCGTTTTTAGAGTGAGAGCTTTATTTTTATTAAAAGCCTGTTTTACTTTGTATTTATGATAACGTTGAAAAACCTGGTGATCCGTATAACACACCAATTTAAGATTATCGTCTATAAAACCTTCATGAATAGAAACCGGTATGGGTGTTACCTGTATCTCTGCTTTTAAATCAGTGAAGATGATGTGCAGCCTCTCCAATTGTTTGGGCTGTTCGGCAAAAATGAAAATGTTGTATTCATTCTGCTCGTACTCTTTTAAATTTTTAATGAGCAAATCAAACTGCCGGTTAAATGCTGGTTGCTCTTTTGTTGAAAACTGGAGATCACTACTGGCTCCTTTTCCATTTGTGAAATAGGCTTTACTACCAATCTCTACAATGTGGCGTTCCCTAATTTCTTTTTCTATAATGGCAGCGGATACGAAATCATTTTCAGTAAAATCTTTTCTATATTGCACCCGGTCTATTTCATCGGGTACCACCTGGTCTATTGTAGAAAGCCGGGATATTGCAAAATTTTCTTCTTCCAGTTCTATTTTTTCCTTGATAAAATTCCAATCTTCCGTCCACACCACTGTGTTGGCTGGGAGAAATTCGAGCAACGAAATCTTCTCGCCTCTTTCAAATTGTGTTTCTACATTCGGAATGATATTTACTTGCAGCAGTTTTCTTTCACTTAATTGTGTTTCCGGGTCAAAGATCCGGATGCTATCAACCTCATTGCCAAACAACTCTATGCGATATGGTTTTTCGTTTCCAAAAGAGTATATATCCAGAATGCCGCCCCGAACAGCAAATTGGCCTGGCTCATACACAAAGTCTGTGCGTACAAATCCATGATCAACAAATTTTTGCAGCATGCCATCTATGTCAAGAACGGCCGCTTGTTTGATGCTGATGATGTTTTCGGAAAGGGTTTTAGAAAGCACTACTTTTTCAAACAAAGCTTCCGGGTGAGTGACAATGATCTTTTTGTTGCCGCCGGCAACCAATTTGGTAAGTGCCTCCGTTCTCAACATCACATGACTGCTGTTGAGGAGTTGGTAATTCTTTTTGTTTTTAAACGAAGATGGAAAGTAAAAGAGATCGAGTGCCTGCGTAATATTCTCAAGGGTATTTTGAAAATAAGCAGCTTCTTCAGCATCTCTCAAAATAACCAGGTGGTTTAATTGTGCAGTAAAGGGGTCATTAAAAACAGCAGCTAAAATGAACTGTGAGGCGCTGCCTTGTAGGCCTTTTAAATGGAAATGCTGTGGTTCGGGCAGCGCAATTCTTTTCGCAATTTCAAAACAGCGGTTATCATTTTTATAATAATTCAGCAACACTTCCAAGTTCATCCGGCCGTAAAGATACGGATACCATAGTTTTGCAAACGGTTATCCGGCTACACATTGTCTAATTGTTTTACCCTCCGGGAAAAATGAAACATCGTTGAAGTTGGGTATCTCATTTATGATTATATTTCAAAAAAATATCTATGGCATTAGAACCGTGGCGCATTGGTAAGGTTATTAACATAGAAAATCAAACCAGAACCACCCGCCGGTTTTTTATCCAGGTGCCTGAGCTGGATACATTCGACTTTAAGCCAGGGCAATTTGTTACGCTGGATTTGCCAGTGCACGAAAAACCCAACAAGCGTTGGAGAAGCTACTCCATAGCAAGTTGGCCCGACGCAACGAATGTTTTTGAACTGTGCATCGTGCTGCTGGCCGATGGTGCTGGTACCAATTATTTATTTAATGAGGTAGCCGAAGGAACTGAAATTTCGTTTCGTGGTCCGGCTGGTATTTTTACTTTGCCTTCGACTATAGAAAAAGATATTATCCTTGTTTGCACGGGTACGGGCATAGCGCCATTTAGAAGCATGATTCACCACATCATCCGTCACAACATTCCGCATCAAAAGGTTCACCTCATTTTCGGCTGTCGCAAATTTGGCGATGCACTTTATGCAGAAGAATTAAAAGCCCTTATGCGCACTGATGCAGACTTTGTTTATCACACCGCCTATTCACGGGAGGAGCCAGGTAATTACGATCATCTTGTAAGAATTGGCTACGTGCATGCTGTGTATGAAGAGATCTGTAAAAATAATATGCAACCAGGTTTAGACGGTGGCGAGCTTACGATAAAGCCAGCGTCATTTTATTTGTGTGGCTGGAGAGGGATGGTAGATGAGGCTAAAGAAAGAATATTAAATATGGGATACGATAAAAAATCGGTGCATATAGAGATTTACGGATAGCAAAGCTCGGTGACAAAAAGTGGTAGACCGAAAGATGGTGGGCGTAAAATCCTCACATTATCAAGTCTGCTAAATGTTACTGTAGGCTTTATTCCCTAACTTAGAGAACGATTACTTTCATGCCATAACCAGATTTATATGGGAGCTTCTTCGATGATTGTTTTGATTATTGCAGCGCTGGCTTTTTCGATGGGTGCGTTAATAGTAGCGAAGCTGCTGACCAAAGCGACTACCAATTCTCAAAAAGGAGAAGCCATAGAATGTGGACTTCCCACGCAGGGTAAAACATGGGTGCAACTCAATGTGGGGTACTACCTTTTTGCCCTCATTTTTCTCATATTTGATGTGGAAATTATTTTTCTTTTTCCATGGGCTGTGGTTGCAAAAAGTGTGGGCTGGATAGCCCTGGTAGAAATTATCATTTTCTTTTTCATACTCTTTATGGGTTTTTTATATGCTCATAAAAAGGGAGCATTAAAGTGGAAGTAAAGGACAAGCCCCCTGGCCCCCTGAAGGGGGAACTAAAAGGCAGTCTCTAACAATTTAGATTAATTATATTTTTAACTGATGACGCTAAACAATGAATGATACTTCAAATAATTCAGGCTCTTCAATCCCCCCGAAGGGGGGCGGGGGGGCTTCTTTCCCTGGCCAGGTGCATGAAACCCCGGGTGGAGGAATTATGTTGAGTAAACTGGATGACATTATCAACTGGGCACGATCAAACTCGTTGTGGCCACTAACTTTTGCTACAAGCTGTTGTGGTATAGAATACATGTCTGTGGCAGGCGCTAAATATGATTTTTCGAGGTTTGGTTTTGAAGTAGCACGAGCTTCGCCGAGGCAGGCCGATGTGATTATCATTGCCGGTACAATAGTAAACAAAATGGCGCCTGTGCTAAAGCGATTGTATGATCAGATGGCCGATCCTAAATATGTAATTGCAATGGGTGCTTGTGCCATTAGCGGCGGACCATTTTTTTACAACACCTATTCTGTGGTAAAGGGGGCAGATCATGTAATACCTGTAGACGTGTACGTTGCCGGTTGTCCGCCAAGACCCGAGGCGTTGATACATGCTTTGATGACCCTTCAGGAAAAAATAAAAATGGGATTGACGAGAGAGCAGATTAAGGAGGGGAAGTAGAAAGTGCATTTTGTCTTTATACTTAGTATAAAATACTTAATACTAAATACTGAGTACTCAGTATAAAGATGAGAACAAATAAAAGGCAACAGCCTTCGAAGAAAGTTTGCTTATGGGAAACGAGGAACTTAAAACCAACATTTTAGAATTATTGCCAACAGCCACTTTTGATGAAGCGGGCGAATGGCTCAATATCATCATTGCTCCACAGGATTTGCTAATGCTGGCTAATAGCCTGCGTAACAGCGAGCCACTTTGTTTCGATTTTCTTTTTTGTCTTACCTGTATAGACTGGAAAACCCACCTCACCATGGTGTACCACATGAGTTCTACTAAGCACCGGCACAACATTGTTGTAAAGGCAAATCTTGATTTAGCCAACACAGCAATCGAAACTATAAGCCATATTTGGCAAACAGCAAACTTCCACGAGCGGGAAGTATATGAGTTATTCGGAGTACAATTTTTAAATCATCCCGATTTGCGATTATTGATTTTGCCCGACGGATGGGAAGGAAGAAATCCCATGCGAAAAGATTTTGAAGACCCGATTAATATGATCAAATTATAAACACAGCCCCCTCTATCTTGCCCCCCACTGGCGCAGGAGGGTGCCAGAGCGGAAAGTGTAAGTTTATGTATAGAGAAACCGAAATAGTAAACGACTTTTCCTCAATTCCCCCTTCAGGGGGTGAGGCGGCCACTGGCGATATGATCATCAACGTAGGGCCACAGCACCCGGCCACGCATGGTGTGTTGCATTTACTGATTACGTTAAATGGAGAAACGATCAAAAAGGTCGAGCCTCATCTCGGTTATATTCATCGCTCTATCGAAAAAATGTGTGAGAGTTTAACCTATCGTCAATTCATTTATGTTACCAGCAGGATGGATTATTTGTCTGCTCACATTAACAACCATGCGTGTGCGCTTACGGTTGAAAAGGGTTTGCAGATAGAAGTGCCAGCAAGAGCAAAAGTAATCAGGATATTGATGGATGAACTCACCCGCATTGCATCACATGAATTGTGGTGGGGTGCCATGGCAATGGACCTTGGGGCTTTCACACCTTTCTTTCATGCTTTTAGAGAAAGAGAATCAATCAATGACATCATGGAAGAAACCTGCGGAGCAAGGCTTACGATGAACTATATTGTTCCTGGTGGTGTGATGCAAGATGTTCATCCGAACTTTCAACAAAATGTAAGAAACTTTTTGAACCTGTATAAATCGAAAGTGCATGAATATGATGAGCTGGTAACAGGCAATATCATTTTTCAAAACAGGATGAAGGGAGTGGGATTTATCTCGGCTGAAGATGCTGTTTCTTTTGGAATGACCGGACCCGCAGCCAGGGGGAGCGGGGTGTCTTGTGACATACGAAAACTATATCCGTACGACGGCTACGAGAATTTGGAGTTTGACGAAATCCTGGAAGCCGGCGGAGATTCATTTGCAAGATATATGGTACGCATCAGGGAAATGCAGGAATCGGTAAAGATCATTGAGCAGCTCATTGATAATATTCCGGACGGTGATTTTCACGCAAAAACAAAAGCAGTGTTGAAATTACCGAAAGGGGAATTTTACCAAAGAGTGGAAACAGCAAGGGGAGAGTTTGGGGTATTCATCGTGAGTGAAGGGGGCGCAACGCCTTACAGAATAAAGTTTCGTTCACCAGGGTTTTCAAATTTATCAGCACTAGATCATATGGCAAGAGGCGAAAAGCTCGGTGATTTGGTGGCTATGATGGGAACGTTAGATTTGGTGATACCGGATATTGACCGATAAAGCCCCCTCTAACTCCCCCCGAAGGTGGAGAACCAAAATGCAGATTTTTTTGGTTCCTAGTTTACCATTTGACTGAAAAGAATATTATAAAAAATGAATAACACTTTAAATAATTTAGGGAGTTCAAAAGCCTCCCCCGCCGGCGGAGGTGTGGAGGGGGCTTCTTGGGGAAGTTCGGAGGTCCTTTTATGTTGAGCCTGTCAAACATATCAGACGGCATTCACAACTGGCTGAATGAAACTTTCAACCCCACATGGGCAATGGTTTTCGAAATGTTGTTGGCAGGATTGGCGGTTATAGGGTTGTTTGCTACGCTTGGGTTGGTGTTAGTATTAATGGAAAGAAAGGTAGCCGCATGGATGCAGATTCGTTTAGGCCCAAACCGGGTTGGACCAAAAGGAATGTTGCAGTCTGCAGCAGATACAGTGAAGCTCTTGGTAAAGGAAGGAATGACACCCAACGGGGTTGACAAATTTCTATTCAACCTGGCCCCATTTATTGCTATGATTGTTGCCATGTTGCTGATGGCACCTATTGCCTTTGCCAAAAATTTTGCGCTTTGGGATTTGAATATTGGCGTCTTGTACATTACGGCCGTTTCATCTATTACTGTTATCAGTATTTTAATGGCCGGGTGGGCAAGCAACAATAAATATTCTTTGATGGGTGCTATGCGCAGCGGGGCACAAATAGTGAGTTACGAATTGTCTGCCGGGCTTTCTATTTTAACCATAATCGTTTTTACAGGCACTTTGAATGTGTCGGAAATTGTGCTGTCGCAAGCCAATGGATGGTGGATTTTTAAAGGACATTTGCCTGCACTCATTTCTTTTATAATTTTTATTATAGCAGTTACTGCAGAAACCAATAGAGCCCCTTTCGATTTGGCAGAGGCAGAATCAGAATTAACGGCCGGGTTTCATACAGAATATTCCGGGATGAAATTCGCCTTGTTTTTTTTGGCAGAGTATATCAATGTATTTATCGTGTGCGCACTGGGCGCTACGCTTTTTTTTGGGGGATGGATGCCTTTTCATATTGGCAATTGGGAGGCATTTAATCATGCGATGGATTATATACCTTCCTCTTTGTGGTTCTTTGGAAAAACGTTTTTCTTGATATTTGTGATCATGTGGTTTAGGTGGACGTTTCCAAGGTTGAGGATAGATCAGTTGCTTACACTTGAGTGGAAGTATCTGCTGCCGATAAGCATGTTTAATTTATTACTGGCAACAGCGATAGCGATAGCAGGTTGGCATTTTTAAAAACCCACCCCGGCGGTCCCCTCTATCTCCCCCGAAGGTGGGAGGAGTTGGAAAAAAGGTTTGAGTGAGACTCGAATAATATTTTGATTATGAGTGATGATTTAAAATTAAAAGACGCTTCTTCAAGCTCCCCTTCGGAGGGTTGGGGCGCTCTAAATTATATAAAAGAAGTTTTCAGCGCACTAAAATCTTTACTGGTGGGGCTTAGACGCACTGGCTATTACTTTACGCATCACAAAGAGATCATTACACAGCAGTATCCAGATAACAGGGATACCATGCAGATGGCTGGCAGATTTAAGGGCGAAGTGGTAATGCCGCACGACGAAAAAAATGAACACCGTTGCACCGGGTGCACTGCCTGCGAGTTAGCATGCCCTAATGGTACCATTAAAGTAATTACCCAATTTGATATTTCGCCGGAGGGTAAAAAGAAAAAGGCGATTGATAAGTTGGTGTATCATCTGGAGCTATGCACCATGTGCAATTTATGTATTGTCGCCTGTCCGTCTGATGCCATCGTAATGGCACAATCCTTTGAACACAGCGTCTTTGACAGAGCATCTTTTACAAAAATTTTGAATAACCCAGGTTCTAAAATCATGGAGGGTGTAGAATAATGAGCGGATCTACCATTATCTTTTTTGTGCTGGCTGCTTTCACTTTAGTGAGTGCACTGTTTGCCGTAACCACCAGGCAAATATTTCGGGCTGCCATATTTTTACTGTTTAGTTTAATTGGTGTTGCAGGTTTATTTTTTTGGATGCAGTATGAATTTATCGCTGCTGTTCAAATTATTGTGTACGTGGGTGGAATCACGGTCTTGATTATTTTCTCCATTTTCCTTACACAGCAAGCCGGGGAGCCCTTGCCAAAACAAAAAAATGGGCGGCTTATCTTTTCTGCCTTTGCAGCATTTTGCGGCCTTGCACTGGTAGTACTGCAGCTACTTCAACATAAGTTTACGAAGACAACTGCTGCAGCAGTAGAACCAACTGTAGCCAATATTGGCTATAAGATGTTAGGTGTAAATGAAGGAGGTTATGCATTGCCTTTCGAATTAGTTAGTCTATTATTACTGGCAGCTTTAATTGGATGTATTGTAATCGCCGCTCCCTCTAACTCCGCAAAAAGTGAAGAGTTTCCACCTACAAAGCCAAAACCCGCAACCACATGATGGAACCCGGACTATATCATTTATTAATTCTCAGCGCAGCATTGTTCTTTATTGGCGTATTCGGATTCTTTACACGAAGAAACCTGGTGACCATGTTGATGAGTATAGAGCTTATTCTTAATAGTGTGAATCTAAACTTTATTGCCTTTAATAAATACCTGTGGCCACATAAAATGGATGGACTTTTCTTCACCATCTTTATCATTGCCATCGCTGCAGCAGAAGCCGCCGTGGCAATAGCCATCATCATTAATTTATACAGAAGTCACGGTTCGATTGATGTTGAGAATACAGCAGAACTAAAGAATTAGAAGACCCCCTTTCTCTCGGTTGAGGAGAAATGGAAGAGATAGAGTTGAAGAATAACTGAAGAAAGAATAAATGTTGAAATGCTTAAAATTAATTTTTAATAAAAAACAAAAGCCCGGCCTCCCTTAATGCAGATTTCATCCTTTGTCCTTCTCCCTTGGAGAAGGTGATCAAAGGGCGGATGAGGTAGAGAGGGAACGAGGGTGAGGCCTTATGCAAAATACAATTTATATAGCGCTGATCCCCTTACTACCCTTGCTGGCATTTGTACTGCTGGGAATATTTGGGCGAAAATATTTTAAGAGGAGTTCTGGTATTATTGGAACCATTTTGTTAGCAGGTTCCACAGCCATTTCTTTATACACTGCATATAGTTACTTCTTCCAATATGGAAAGCTGAATGGTATCTACCAAAAAATTATTGTTTTAAAATACGAATGGCTGCGTTTTTCTCCCTCCCTTTCGGGGAGGTCCGGGGAGGGGCCCCTTTCTATAGATATGGGCATCCTGTTAGATCCTATATCTGTAATGATGCTTGTGGTGGTGACCTTCACTTCTTTAATGGTGCATATTTACAGCCTTGCCTACATGAAGGGGGAAGAAAGATTTCCGACTTACTATGCATTCCTCGGGGTGTTTACTTTTTCTATGTTGGGCCTTGTTATCTCTTCCAATATTTTCCAGATGTATATTTTCTGGGAGTTGGTAGGTGTTTCTTCCTTTTTATTGATTGGATATTATTATGATCGACCCAGTGCAGTGGCTGCTTGTAAGAAAGCTTTTATCGTAACCCGTTTTGCAGATCTTGGTTTTTTGATAGGCATATTAATCTTGTCTTTTTATGCAGGCACGCTCGATTTTAATGAATTGATTCAACGCTTAACATCTCCCGATGCACCGCAATTACAAACTGCCATAGCAGCATCTTTCCTGGGTGTCTCCGCACTAACATGGGGACTGGTATTAATTTTTATTGGTGGTGCCGGTAAGAGCGCCATGTTCCCTTTACATGTTTGGTTGCCCGATGCCATGGAAGGCCCCACGCCTGTATCAGCATTAATTCATGCTGCAACCATGGTAGTGGCAGGCGTATTTTTAGTGGCAAGATTATTTCCCGTATTCACAATGTCAGCGCCGGCTTTGGAAGTAGTGGCCTATGTGGGCATTATTTCTGCGTTGTTTGCAGCCATCATTGCATGCACACAAACAGATATAAAAAGAGTGTTGGCATATTCCACCATGTCGCAAATTGGTTTCATGATGTTTGCGTTGGGCGTTTCCGGTTT
>JAYTBG010000006.1:0-14032 GCA_043737055.1 Chitinophagaceae bacterium
TTTCTGTAAAGCCAACGGGCGTGTTGAATTTAACGTTGCCCAAAAATCTTTCATTGTTATCCATACCATCTATCTGGTAATTGGTGTAGATACCGGTTAGACCGTTGATGGCTACATTTGGCGCCTCGTTGTAGCTCAGGGTAGATATGGTGAGGTTCGGCAGGCGATACAGACTCCGGGTTACATCTCTTCCCTCTATTGGAAGTAGCTCAATTTCTTTACGGGTTATAAAGGAAGATACCTGTGCATCGGTCCGGTTGATCTGCCTTTTTTCATTGCCAATAATTACCTCCTCCAAAGAGGAAACGTTTTTTTCCTGTAGCACAAATATTTTTTCTTTACCATAATCGGCCGGCAATTGAATGGCGTCATCCAGGCCAACAAATTTTTCATTTTCTGCAACCACTAGCTGGTAGTTACCATCTGGCAATTTGCTGATGACTGCCTGGCCTTTTGAATCGGTCGTGTCTGTTAAGATTGCTACCCCTTCTTTTGTTATGGTAAAAACGGCTTTGGTTAATGGGCGTCTTGTGGCAGAGTTGATAATTTTAATTTTAAGGTCTTTTTGTGCAAAGCTGTTTGTGTGTGCACATGCCAGCATGAGCAACAAACCAATGATTCTTTTCATTGAAAATGTTTAATAATTGAGGAAAGAGAGAAAGCAAAAATGTTGAGGAGAAAGCGTATTAAGCCCTAAGGTGCTCTTCCGGGTATTTGGCGAAGGCAGAACACCTGGCTTTGGAAAGCCGTTAGAACGCTATTGTATTTGCCGATGGAAAAAGAGCTGATGAATGAAAGCAGTTGTAGAAAAATCTTATTTATTTTTTGGGGGCCGGTCGTCAGCACTTTCAGATGCTGTTCCGTATTTATTTCAGATAAAGCAGGAAGCAGAAGGATCTCCGGAAAAATTTGTTGTAACCGGGCGCTCAAGCTGGCTGTTTGCCATGGAAGATCATTAAATAGTTTTCTATTAAATGATTTCTTCTCCATACCAAAGAGGTAAACACCGCCCTGGAAGGTAGAATTTGCCACCACGGGAGAATGATGAAGTCCTGTTGCGGCTTGTAAAATTTGAGCGGCATCGAGACCAAGGGTATCACTCCCTACAGCGATAGCTGAAGTATACCCTGCTTCAAAAACTTCTTGGAATGCATTGGCTAATCTTTCTGAAAAAGTGCTTCCTTTTTGCTTTTCTTCTGTGAAGCAAAAAAAGGGAAGATTTGTTTTACAAATTTCTTTAAGGCTGTGCCTATAAAGTTGTTGCGCAATTTTTAGATTTAGTGCTGCGGGACCGCTACAAAATATCTTGTGCCTGGCTTCACTCCTTGCATGGCGGGAGAAATAGATTATCGCAAGGGAGTTGTTCATGACCTTAGGTACGTGTTTTGACATAGTGTTAACACTTCCATCTACGCAGAAGAAACCAAATCAGTTTTCAAGTATCAAATTATAGTCCCCTCTGCAGATTTATCATGAAATCTTTATTTAATATAATTGTCCAGCGCTAATTGCCAATCGTACTCATTAAAATAAATCCTTGGTTTGGCCTGCTCCGGCACAATGCCCAAACTTTTGACGAGTTGCAGCATCTTGTTTTTGCCTCCAAAATCTCTCCTAAACCAACCCATAATTGCAGGCAGACCAAGGCTATTTTCTTTTTCATTGTAAACTCCCTCGCCATTAAGGTAAGAGGCTGTGGCCAGCGACAGTTGCCTGTCTATGTCGCTCGAACTATAGAAAGCGATGGGTGGGCAGCTTTTAGCACCACAGTTCAACGCAAAATGAATGCGGTAGTCGAGCTTTTTTACTCTTAGAGCTTTTTCCATGTTACCTGGAAACAGTTCATTAAAATACCCAAGACTCCATTTCGTTTTGCTACGACGCAAAATCCCGTGCTCAATGTCATCGAGACTAAATTGTTTACCTGCCAGCATAATTTGCTTGCCAGTGAAAAACTTTTTCCGGTCTTTATATGCATCGGGATTCTTCTTAAGGAGCACTTGCGTGAAGCCGTTGTATGCATTTATCCAGAAGGCTTTTTTTTCTGCATCATCCTTTAGCCCAGCTACCAGGCCGTCTATGGTTAGCGCCGCCATGTCATCTACCATCACCTTTGTATCATCTCCTGTTTTGGCGGCATACATAAAACGCTGAGATAAGGCCACGAGGGGATTGCTGCTTGGAGTGTTATTGTTCATAATCGTTGCGATAGGTTCACTTTTTTTAATCATCGGGTCAGGTGTACTATCGGGGGTATTACTCTTTCCTGCAAGCCATCCCTGTACATCAGCCTCTGTAATGTTGGCCGCATCAGCAATGGTAATTATTTTATTCTTCTCGTCCATCACCACAGTGTAAGGGTAAGATGGTGGGTTGAACAAAGATGTGATGCTGTTGTCGGTATCCACAATTAAAGGGAAGGGAAACGGCTGCCTTGCTTTTAAAAACTTATCGAGTCGTGCCTGCTCTTCGATAGAGATCAGTAATATTTCTAATTTACCAGGAAATTTTTGCTGCAGTGCTTTTAAATGGGGCAACGCTTTGATGCAGGGAACACACCATGTTCCAAAAAAATCTAATAGGGTAATTTCTGCTTTTAGGTTTTGGAGCCTGGCTGAAGAGGATTTATAGTTGAGGATTTTATTTGCTGGGAAGTCTTTCACCACATCACCCGGCGCATACGCTTTTTGGGCAGACACTTTTAAAACCGACAACGCAATTACAAAGCCTAAAAATACCTTTCCCATTTTTTGTTTAAGCCATAAACGCATTTGAAGGGCTTAAGGTTTTAACATGATCACCTACCCGGCTCAAAATTCACCACCCTGGCAGGTTCAGAAAAGCTAGATCGGTTACTCTTCTTTTCTTTTCACCAACAAAAACCAGTCATTTTCCAGAGGCAGATAGCCGAGGTCGTAGCAGAAAAAATAGGTATTTCCTTTTTTGTTGGTATACAGGTGCGTAATATACTTAAACTGAAATCCTTTTTGCAGCAACTTTTCCTGGGTGGTTTTCGCCATCTCTTCGCCTTCGGCAAACATGGCTTCCAGTATTCGGCGATTCTTGCCCAGCGCATTGTTTATGTTTCGCACAAGGTTGATGGTTCCCGCTTTTAATTGGTTGTTGTAGTTGTTCCGGCAGTAATCGTCACAAAACTTTTTGTCTGTTCTTCCTTTCACGGGCTTTTCGCAAGTGAGACAAAGTTTGAGGTCATGAGTCGATGTCATGTAGGCTAGTATTGGTTCATATCTAAAAGATACAATTCTTTTTTCACAATTACAAGCGCTTACAAACGGATACATACAAGTATAAATGGTTAATGTACGACTATGGCTTTTGCAGAGCGACATCTTTGTGTTGTTGATGAAACGAGATCATGTTTCGGCAGCAAGAAAACTTTTTTTAAACCGCTCTTAAAAATGGAGCACAAAACTTAAAGCTATGTTCGCATTAAAAAACAAGGTTCAACTGATTGGAAATTTGGGTAACACACCGGAAGTACGCAACACAGAAAGCGGCAAAAAGCTCGTTCGGTTTTCGGTAGCCACCAACGAATCGTATCGCAATGCTCAAGGCGAGAAGGTGACAGAAACACAATGGCATAATCTAATTGCATGGGGTTCTGTTGCAGAGATAGCCGAAAAATTTTTAGTGAAGGGTACGGAAGTGTGTATTGAAGGAAAATTGATCAACCGCAGCTACACTGACAAAGAAGGCAACAAAAAATACATTACAGAAATACAGGTGAATGAATTGTTGATGTTGGGTGCAAAACCTGCTGCTTGACCATTGCCCGCAGATGGCGCAGATTTTTGGAGAGATTTTCCCTGCGTTTTTCTGCCCATCCTGCGGGATTAATTTTCTAAATTAATAAGCGTTGCCATAGTAGAAAATGAAACATCATATATCATAAGAGGAGCTATCCTAAAGGGCTACAAAAGATTGGGACCTGGATTGTTTGAAAACGTTTACAGCACATATTGAAATATGAATTAGAAAAAGCCGGGATGGAAGTAATGATGGAAGTTACTTCGCCTGTAATTTATGATTGTATTAATTTCGATATTAGGTTCCAAGATAGATCTGCCGGTAGATAACAAAGTAATTGTTGAATTGCATTCAATTGAGCGCATATCCGAAGCGCATCATAAGCAGGTTATAACTTACCTTAGATTATCAGGCAAGAAACTTGGCATACTGGTTAATTTTGATATACAAAACATTGCCGAAAACATTTTCCGAAAAGTAAATCATCTATAAAATAGATGTTGCTTGTTTCTGCGGGGTCTGCGATATCTGCGGGAAATCACCAATTTATTTTACATTAGCTATTACACTCACCGTGGAAAAAAATATCATTATTGAGCGCAACGAGGTTTTTGAACTCGCCTTTGGCTTTGTAACAGAAACAAGCGAGAACATCTTTCTTACCGGTAAAGCGGGAACTGGCAAAACCACTTTTTTAAAATACCTGAAGGAACACTGCGCCAAAAACATTGTTGTGGCTGCCCCCACCGGTGTAGCAGCAATTAATGCGGGTGGTGTGACCTTGCATAGTTTATTTCAATTGCCATTTCATCCTTTTCTCCCCACACATAGCCATAAAGACGATTTGTTGGGAAAATTAAAATTTACCCGGCAACGGCAACAGTTGCTTCGCAAAATGGAGCTTTTGGTGATCGATGAGATTAGCATGGTGCGAGCAGATGTTATGGATGCCATTGATTGTATTCTACGTTCCGTACGCAGAAATCATTCGGCACCTTTTGGTGGTGTTCAGTTGTTGTGTATCGGCGATTTGTACCAGTTGCCACCCGTTGCGCAAAACCATGAGTGGAGCATCTTGCAAGAATATTACGCTTCACCCTTTTTCTTTGACAGTATGGTTATCAGGGAGCAGATGCCGGTGTTGATAGAATTGGACAAAATTTACAGGCAAAAAGAAGATTCTTTTGTTCGCCTACTCAACAAGGTGCGCAATAATGCAATGGATGAGGATGATTTCGAGGACCTTCATATGCGCTACCATCCTGGGTTTCGGCCTGAAAGAGATGAAAACTTTATTACACTCACTTCTCACAACAAGCAAGCAGATCTTATCAATACCACTGAGCTGGAAAGACTCTTTGGCGCTCCTTTCTCATATAAAGCAGATGTTGAAGGAGATTTTCCTGAAAACATGTACCCTGTTGAGGCTTCGCTGGTTTTAAAGGAGGGTGCACAGGTGATGTTTCTAAAAAACGACAATGTTCAAAAAAGGTATTTCAATGGTAAGATTGGTGTGGTAAAGTCGCTGGATGAAAACATTATAGTGGATTGTGATGGGGTAGATATTGTGGTAGCAAAAGAAACCTGGGAAAACACCCGCTATACTTTGAACCGCACAGATGGTAAGTTGGAACAAGAGAGTCTTGGAAGCTTTAGCCAGTACCCACTACGGCTCGCATGGGCCATCACCATACACAAAAGCCAGGGCCTCACTTTTGAAAAAGTAATGATAGATGCGGGAGCAGCGTTTAGTAGCGGCCAGGTTTATGTTGCGCTAAGCAGGTGCACGGGCCTGGAGGGAATCGTACTACTTTCTAAAATTCCGGCGGCGGCAATTTATAGTAATGAGCATGTGGTAAAAGGCCAGCAGGCGCTTACTCACCGGGGCTCATTAGCTGAAAGGTTTGCCGGGGCAAGGCAAGTTTTCACCCAACAATTGTTAGAAGAAATCTTCTCTTTTACAGAAATCAGCAACGCCCTTTCACACCTGCTTTACAATCTTAAAAAACAGTCTGACAAATTTTCTCCGAGCGGCATCGAATGGGCCATGGAGTTCAACCAGCAATTTCTGGGTGAGAGAGCTGTGGGCTTAAAGTTTATAGGCCACATTGCGGCGATGATGAAAGAGGAAGGGGTAATTGAAAGAAATGGACCCCTGCAAAAAAGAATAAGCGATGCCGCTAATCATTTTGAAATACGATTGGCAGGCTTGCTGAGCCAGGTAAAAAGCCACCCCCTGTTAACTGAACACAAAGAAGCCGCAGACCTGGTAAACGAAGCTTTGCAGGAAACAGCCCTCGCCATATACACAGCGCATTATTTTGTAGCCTATTGTAAACAACCCTTTGAGATAGTTTCTTTTCTGAAGCACAAACTGAATTTTGCGCTGCCCAGGTTCAACATCAGTAGCTATGCCAGCGGCAAGAAACAAACTATTACCGATACTGATAACATGGAACTTTTTGAAACGCTGAAACGCTGGAGGGACATGGCTTGTAAGGAATCTGGCCTACCGATTTATATGGTTGCAAACCTGCAAAGCCTTAAAGAATTAAGTACCTATTTGCCCTTAAATAAAAAAGACCTGATGAAGATTGGAGGCTTTGGAAAGGCTAAAACAGAAAAATATGGAGACGAAATTTTAGAAGCTATCGAAAGCTACTGCAGCAGCAGGGGTCTCTCCGGCAATATGGATGCACAACCAAAAATTGCTCTTAAAACAACGAAGCAAAACAGCAGTGCAAATCATAAAACGGATACCAAAGCGCTTAGCTACGATCTTTTTAAACAAGGCATGTCAATAAAAGAAATTGCTGAAGAAAGAAAACTAACTATAGGCACAATAGAAGTTCATTTGAGTCATTTTATAAGCCTGGGCAAAATTAATATTAATGACGTTGTGCCTGTGCCGAAGCAGGAACTCATCAGAAATGCCGTTAAGATTCATGGCGCTCTTAGCCACAAAACCTTAATTGACCATTTGCCAAATGATATAAGTTACAATGAAATTAAGATGGTACTGTCTGCAGGCAGCGAAGTATAGAGATAGGCCCGGGAGCAATTATCGGCCAAAATCGTCCTGCACTCTTACGATATCATCTTCATCGCTTGGATTATCTTTATCTGTATGCTGCCATATTTCCGCAACAATTCCCCAGCTATCGAGCCCAATAAGACGGTGTCTTTCTCCTTGCTTTAAATTGACAGTGCGGCCAAGCTCTAAAACAGTAAAATCTTTTTCAGCGTCATCATCACTTTTTATAATAGCCGCCATGCCGCTGATTAACGTCCAAATTTCAGCCCTCCGGTGGTGATACTGCCAACTGAGTTTCTTGCCTGGCTCTACCAACAAGATCTTTGGGGTTAGCTTGCCAGCAATTGTTAATACTTCTTGGGTTGCATCTGTAAAGAAATTATCTATAAACTGTTGAGCATCAGACTCTTCAATAACCATAAAACCTCCCCAAGGCCGTGTTTGATCCATGCTGTTAATGCGTACTTTATCACCGATGTAAGCTTCTACTTCTCTAAAAACGGCTTCTTTTGTGGCTCCTTGCACCAAAAAATTTGTGTTCATTTTCCTTGTTTAGTTTTGGTTACCTACCCATATACAACATCAATATCTGCACGTCGCTGGGGTTTACCCCTGAAATACGGGATGCCTGTCCAAGAGTTCTAGGCTGGATCTTAATAAACTTTTGCCTGGCCTCGTTACTCAGCGAAGAAAGTTTTTCATAATTAAAATTGCCTGGAATCTTTAACTCTTCCAATTGACTCATTTTAGCCACCAACTCCTTTTCCTTCTCAATATAGGAATGATATTTTATTTGAATTTCGGCTTCCTCCAATTCTTCGTTATTAAAGGAGGCAAGTAATTTGGCCAAGGCTGGTAATACGGTCATGAGAGACTTTAATTCTATGCCAGGCCGTAGAAGTACCTGGGCTGCCTTTTGGCGAAATGCCAGTGGTGCCGAACTAACCGATGTCAGATAATTGAAAAGCTCTGTGGGCTCAATTGCGTTATCTGCCAGGATATCTTTGATTGACTGAACGGCTGTCTTTTTTTGAGCCACTTTATCCATACGCTGTTGGCTGGCAAGCCCCAGCCGGTAACTTATTTCCGTCAAACGCATATCTGCATTATCCTGCCGTAGCAATGTTCTAAACTCCGCCCGGCTGGTAAACATCCGGTAAGGCTCATCGGTTCCCTTATTAATCAGGTCGTCTATTAGTACTCCAATGTAGGCTTCACTCCTTTTAAGTATGAGGGGCTCTTGTTGAATACTAGCTTGGTGTGCATTAATACCAGCCATGAGACCCTGGCAGGCGGCTTCTTCATAACCTGTAGTACCATTGATTTGCCCGGCGAAGAATAAATTCTTTATACGTTTTGTCTCAAGGCTATGGGTGAGTTGGGTGGGAGGAAAGAAGTCATATTCAATAGCATAGCCCGGTCTGAACATCTTGCAGTTCTCAAAACCGGGAACTTTTCTCAAGGCTTTTAGCTGCACGTCTTCAGGCAATGAAGTAGAAAAGCCATTTACATAGATCTCCACCGTGTTCCATCCTTCGGGTTCAACAAAGAGTTGGTGCCGGTCTCTATCTGCAAATCTGTTTATTTTATCTTCTATGCTTGGGCAATACCTGGGACCGGTTCCCTGAATCCTACCCTGGTACATTGGGCTACTTTCAAAGCCGGTCTTAAGTAATTCGTGTACCTCTTCATTGGTATAGGTAATCCAACAACTGCGTTGTGACGAGGATTTAAGTGCCGGTTTCTCCAAATAACTGAAGCCAACTATTTCGTCATCCCCGGTTTGTTCTTCCATTTTTGAGTAGTCGAGACTTCTTCCATCTACCCTTGGTGGTGTGCCAGTCTTTAAGCGGTCACTCTCAAATCCTAATTCAACCAATTGTTCAGTTATGCCAGTTGCAGCCTTTTCTGCTACTCTGCCTCCACCAAAATTCTTTTCGCCTATATGTATAACACCATTTAAAAATGTTCCATTTGTCAACACTATGCTTGTTGCCATTATTCGGTGTCCCATCCCTGTAAGCACACCTACAACCAAACCATCTTCTATAATAAGACTGTTCACCATATCCTGGTAAAAGTCAACGTTGGGCGTAGCTTCTAACATTTCCCGCCAGGTATTGGCAAACATCATCCGGTCACTTTGCACCCGTGGGCTCCACATAGCCGGCCCTTTAGAGCGGTTTAACATGCGAAATTGAATCATACTTTTATCTGAAACCAATCCGCTGTATCCGCCCATTGCATCTATTTCTCGTACAATCTGTCCCTTAGCGATACCACCCATAGCTGGGTTGCAACTCATCTGGGCAATAGTTTGCATGTTCATAGTGATGAGCAGTACCTTACTTCCCAAATTAGCTGCTGCTGCTGCTGCTTCACAACCTGCATGCCCTGCTCCCACCACAATAACACCGTATTTTTCGAACATGCTGCAAAGATATTAAACTGGCCTGTTTCATATAGATATACCCGGACGAGTTTCTAAATGCTCCACGTGGAACAATGGAATAAGCCTTAGATGTTCCCCGTGGAACATGCACTTTTTCGCCCTTCCATTACTTATTGACTACCCTTTGTTGAAGTAAAGCTGAAGATAAAAATCTTCTTTCTCTGTCATTTGTGTTTGATGCTTTGCTGTCCTGTCGTCATACCCAAGAAGATGCAGTATTCCGTGAAAAATTACACGGTGTAGTTCGTGAACTGAAGTTGTGTGAAATTGAATTGCATTCTCTTTTACAGTATCTACGCTGATATAGATTTCCCCTTCTATTGTTTGGGCATTGGAAGACAAATTGAAGGTTATTATATCTGTGTAATAGTCATGTTTGAGGTAGGTCTGGTTTATGTCTAACAGGTATTCGTCTGAGCAGAAAATGAAATTTAGCTGACCTGCCTTTCTGTTTTCGATTTCGAAAATTCTGGCAATGAAGGCCTTTAAGGTAGTACGATTTGGCAGCACTGCTTTTGTTAAAAAATTAAATCGAAGATTCATCTTTTATATTTCTTAAATCGAAATTACTCCCTTTTGTAATAGGCTACCTTTACCCTTCTCTTGGAGTAGTTGAGTAACAGGCCCATGTATAAAAAATTATCAGAAATAAAAATTGGAAAATCTGTCGTAATTCATTCATTTGAGAGCGATGACATTTTTTTAAAACTTATGGAAATGGGGTGCGTACCAGGCGAAAGGGTAACGGTGGACCAAATAGCACCGTTTAAGGATCCAATCTCAATCACTGTCGCAGGTTACCAATTAAGTCTACGATTAAACGAAGCCGACCAAATATTAGTTGAAGAAATATAATTTTTATTATATATGTTAATTGGTTTGTATTTCGGTTCCTTTAACCCGGTGCACAACGGTCATTTAATTATTGCAAGCCATATTTTAAACACTGGGCTTGCAGATGAAATTTGGTTCGTGGTTTCACCGCAAAATCCCTTTAAAAATTCAGCCGGCTTATTAAATCAAAACCACCGCCTTCATTTAGTGCAAGTTGCTATAGATGGAGAACTAAATATGAAAGCGAGTAACATCGAATTCAAATTACCAAAACCATCCTACACTATCACTACCCTCACATACTTACAGGAAAAATATTCAAAACAACAATTTGCAATTGTGATGGGAAGCGATGGTTTCCAAAATATTGGTAAGTGGAAAAATGCAGAAGCTATATTGAATAACTATCAAATCATCATTTATAGAAGGCCCGGCTTTGTAATTAATGAACAGCAACCAGAACGAATACACATTGTAGATGCTCCATTGCTGGAAATCTCCAGTACACACATTCGTACCTTGATAAGAGAAAAGAAATCGATCAGGTATCTTGTACCTGACGCTGTTAAAAAAGAAATTGAAGAAGAGAATTATTACGCTTCTTCGTTAGAGAATCCAACCAAGTAACAGACAGCCAAGCACAATAATAGGCGCATATACTCTGGTATATTTAAGAAGCAAATAAGTACTGCATATAACGGCAAAGCGTAGGAGCATATCCATATCCATATTACGCAAGGGCATTCCTCTAAGTAGATACAAAGCACCAGCCCACATAACCCCCACCACAACTGCATTAATACCCTCTAGTGCACGGTAAACAACTACATATTTTTTTAGGTACTGCCACACCGGAAAAAAAAATAGAACCAATAATGCGCTGGGTAAAAAAATGGCGATTGTTCCAATAACACATCCAATCAACTGCATCGTATATCCCTGTTCTTTTAAAGCCATTCCGCCAGTAAAAGTCGCAACGGAAAAAACCGGACCTGGGATGGCCCGTACTACTCCGTAGCCCGTCAATAAATCGCTGCGTTCGATTCTAATACTGTTAGGGTTTTTTTCTTTAATCCTTGGAGACTCAGGCCTGGCAACGTACTGATCTAGCATCAGTGGAAGTAGTACATCGCTGCCACCAAAAACAATGCTGCCAAATCTGTAAAAATTCTCGAAGAGGTTAAAAGCTTTCCTATTTTCCCACTCCTGCTTACGGGCCACCTCACTGAATATACCAGCGAGCAGGAACACTAAAACGAACACCCAGATGTTGGTCCATTTTATTTGCCGGGGCTTAATGTCTTCTTTTTTTGGAATGCGCTTATCGCTTAGATTCGTTGCGAAACCACCAGCTACAATCAACAACGGGAATATCCATGGGGTCTTAAAAAGTAAAAAACAAACGATCATGGAAACAAGCATGATCATTTGTGTTATAAAATTTTTGATAGAAATATTGAAAGTTCTTACCGCTGCATAAATTAGAAAACCAATTGCCATCGGTTCTATAAATTTCAATAATCCCGATGTAAGGTTGCTGGCAGGATATACTGTTAAAAGGAAAGAAAATGAACCCATCAAAATGCAGGCGGGCAGCAGCCATAATATGAGTGTAAGCACCGCCAGTGCAATACCGCCACGCTTATAACCAATAAGTGTTAAGGTTTGTGTGCTAGATGCCCCTGGTAACATCTGGCAAAACGAATTGTACTCTATCAATTCATCCTCTGTAAGATCTCTCCTCTTATTTACAAAAGTTTTTAACATCATACCAAGGTGCCCCTGCGGGCCACCGAACGCAGTAATACTGTAAAGAAAAACTGCTTTTAAAAATGGTATATGTCTTAAAATTCTCAATAGGCTTTATGTAGTTAGGTGGAAGAATTCCTATTTTTTTAAACCAATTTCTTTTAGCCGTTCGTTAAGATACTCGCCGGCTGTAGCATCTTCATAAATTTTTGGGTGTTGTTCATCTACACAACACTCCAGGCATGCTAAACTCATTGAGCCTTTTGGATGGAAAAAGAAAGGAATGGAAAACCTGCTGGTGTGCCACAGTTCTTGCCGGGGATTTACTACCCTGTGCGTAGTACTGCGTAACTGGTTGTTGGTAAGCCGTTGCAGCATGTCACCAACATTCACTACAATTTGCTCGGGCAAAGAAGTTACTGCAACCCATTCATTTTTTTTAGTGAGAATTTCCAGTCCGTCGGCAGATGCACCCACCAGCAAGGTTATCAGGTTAATATCTTCGTGCTGCTCCGCCCTGATAGCGCTTTTAGGAGTTTCGGTAATGGGTGGGTAGTGAATGGCCCTCAGAATGGAGTTACCGTTGTAAATAAAATTATCAAAGTAACTTTCTTCAAGGCCGAGGTAAAGCGCAATTGCCTTCATCAAGGCCGTTCCCGATTTTTCAAAAGCCCGATAGGAAGTTGCTAATGTTTCATTGAAACCATCTACCTGTGAAACCATAACGTTTTCCGGATATTCTGATTCCTGATCATCATTTCCGGCAAGTTGACCATACTGGAAAAACTCCTTTAAGTCTGGTGCCTCACTTCCCTTGGCATGTTCTTTTCCAAAACTGGTGTATCCCCTTTGCCCTGCAAGGCCTGCTATTTCATAATTTCTTTTTTGATCTAACGGAAGCGAAAAAAATTGCTGCACATGTTCATAGAGGTTTGCGATTAACTGATCTGAAACACCATGGTTTTTTACAGCCACGAAACCAACTTCCTCATAAGCTTTTCCTAAAGCCAACACGAAAGCGTTCTTTTTTTCAAGATCATTGCTTAAGAAATCGGCAAGATCTACAGAAGGAATAGACATAATATTAGAAAAAAATTAAAGTAAATATTTTCAATATTTGAATTATAAATTATACCGGGCACTAATTTCCAACATGCGATCAATTGGTTTCCTGGCAGCCAATCTCAACTTTTCCTCCATTAAAATTTCTGGAATTTCGTATTTCAGACAGAGATACAATTTCTCCAATGTATTTAATTTCATATACGGGCAATCGTTGCAGGCGCATGCATTATTAGGTGGTGCGGGTATAAAAGTCTTGGTCGGATTTGCTTTTTGCATCTGATGCAGTATACCGGCTTCTGTAGCCACAATAAATTCCTGGCTGGTATCTGTCTGGGAAAACTTTAAAAGTCCCGTAGTGCTCCCTATATAGTCTGCAATGGCCAGTACAGGGTCCTCGCACTCGGGGTGTGCAATTAATTTTGCATTTGGATGTCGGATCTTAAGGCGGGTAATTTTTTCAAGACTAAAAATTTCGTGAACCATACAGGCACCATTCCATAACAACATATTTCTACCTGTTTGCTTGTTTATGTAGGCACCTAGATTTTTGTCAGGCGCAAAAATGATAGGCTGTTCCGGCGGAAGGCTTTCAACAATTTTTTGCGCATTGCTGCTGGTGCAAATGATATCGCTGAGGGCTTTCATCCCTGCACTGCAGTTAATGTAGGTTATCACCAGGTGATCAGGGTGTTTGTCTTTAAACGCTTGAAAGAGTGGCGGCGGTGCTGAGTCGCTTAATGAACATCCCGCTTTAAGATCAGGCAACAATACCTTCTTACCCGGGTTCAATATTTTAGCGGTTTCCGCCATGAAGTGCACTCCGGCAAAAACAATAATGTCTGCCTTGGTTGTAGCAGCATTCTGAGCCAGGCCAAGGCTATCGCCAATATAATCTGCTACGTCCTGAATATCCGGCTCCTGGTAATAGTGCGCAAGTATAACAGCGTTTTTTTCTTTCTTTAATTTTTCGAGTTCTGCAAAGAGATCTAACGTAGGGTCCAGGTCCAAATCAAGGAAGCCTTTTTCTTCTACAGATTTTTTAATTATTTCACTGTGTATATCTATCATAATATGTATTAATACTACTTATTTATATAAACCTTATTACTATTAGGGCTGTTAATATGTGG
>JAYTBG010000007.1:0-14029 GCA_043737055.1 Chitinophagaceae bacterium
TACGCCGCCGATACCTGCGCAAATGATGAGTGTGCCGTAAAAAAAAGTGCGATAGCCACGTAGAGGTTCTTCATTTTTGGACTCGTTTTGGATTTATGGGATTTTTGTAAAGTAAGAACGAAATGCCCCATATTATATTGTGCAAAACAAGAGTTCGATGTAGTAAATAAGCCACAGACCGTGGCTAAGCCATATGTTGAAGGAAGTAATATGTGGCTGATTTTTGCGAGCAGGGCGCTCGTCTCTAGATCAATTTTAAGGCTACAAGAGCTGAAGCTAAAAAACGATTTCTGCATTGCAAAGCAGAGAATTTTTTATAGCATTATTTATATATTCTATCTGAAGTTTTCCGGTTGAATAATTTACGTCAGTTGAAGACTTAAGTGACAAATGTACATTTCTGGAAGTGTTGGGTGTGTATACCGCAAGGCCTTTCATAATGGCCACTTGAATAGGTTTTTTGTCTGGCCCAATGTAAGTAACCTGTAAATCGCCGTATAGAGAAATATTTCCGGTTCTACGGATGGTGAACCTTACGGAAGGGCCGGCCGTTTGGATGGCGGCCACAAACCTTGTTTCAGTAAGCTGGGCTTGTACGTTTGTGTCACCCATCCTGATAATAGTTGCAATTGAAATTCCGAACACCGGTTTGATATTTACCGAAAGGCCAGAATCTTTTTTAGCCTCTTTCTCTTCTTCACCAAGAGCGACCTTATTAGAAACATTTTTGAAAACCAAATGAGATCGGTACTCCCCCGGTGAGAGTTCGCTCGCCCTAATCAATTGTACTTTTACAGATTGGGCTTCGTTGGGCGCAAGAGTAACCGTGCGTGGGAAAAAACGCAGGTTTTTATGTGCAAATTTTTGCGTGCTATCCGTTTCAGTCACTTCCAGAAAATTTCCATTTTCATCCATCCTAAACTGCTTGAAAGAAATAGCATACGTTGCAGTATCCCTTCCGATATTTGCAAGGTTAATTTCCTCCGCCCGCTTGCTGCCATCAAACACCAATCTCTTTGGTGTAATAAGTAAATCACCCTGTGCCCGAGCATAGGTTGACATCAGCATCAAAATCACCATAAGTGCGTTACACAACAAACGGGTTAACATTAAATTTAGTTAAACGTAACAGTAAAAAGCTAAAGGCAGCAAGCTCTGTTGCCCCTTGGATGCCACCAAGTTGGAAAGTAAAATTAAAATAGTGAAGCCGCATGAAATTCATGCAGCTCCACTTCATTTGGTAAGTTTAGTTATAATTAACCAATACAGTAAATGGTGCAGCACTGGTGTAAACGCCAGGAGCTTGCGAACCAGCAACAGTAAGATCAGCACCAACGTAAATAGTTTGCGTGCCTAAATTGCTCAATACACCAGCACCACTGCTGATAGCAAAATTATCAACAATCATTATGT
The DNA here is from genome assembly GCA_043737055.1 of Chitinophagaceae bacterium. GTDB lineage: Bacteria > Bacteroidota > Bacteroidia > Chitinophagales > Chitinophagaceae > Ferruginibacter. The sequence goes on from JAYTBG010000007.1 coordinate 1,414, forward strand.
TGGCACCACTGTTAATTTGTATGCTTGAATTCAAAACGGCTGCTGAAAAAGTAAAGTTAGCTTGACCGCTCACAACAAAAGTTGCGGCAGATACAGTACCTGTAGTGGCCGGAAAACTTACACCTCCAGCACCACCCGAAGAACGAGAAGCAGAGGCCGATGGATCAAGGATTACCTTACCACCACTTGCATCTACAGACAAATTACCAAAGTTCATATCGGCACTTTTGGAGATACTGATCGGACTGATAATGGTGGCAGATGCATTGGATGTTGCAGTAGCTTGCGCATGTACACTTACGGCACAAATAAGCATTGCAGCAGTTGCACCTAAGAATTTCAAATTTTTTTTCATCATTGTTTAGTTTGGGTTTGGGTTTAATTTTAATTGGGTTTCTAAAAAAGCTAAAACGCAACCATCTAAAAGATATTGCTGGTTTAAAAAATACATTACATATTTCTATATTCAACGGTACATAAAGGTTTGCTGCTCAAAATTTGTTTAGTTATGGCCAATTAAGATGCGCAAATTGTCAACGATATCGCCTTCTTTGCTTGCCTTGATCGTAAAGGTTGCAGGAAACTCGTCGTTGTGCATTTCTATTTTGCGCAACTGTGCCACATCTGTATGAACCGTGTAAGTGCCGGGTAATAATCCGAGGTAACTAAAATACCCATCTTCTTCAGTAAGTATTTTGGCGACAGGTCTTTTTAATTCATCATAAATATGTACTATGATTCTACCAATGCCCTTTATATCGTTTGCTGACTGCACTGAAACATAGCCTGCAACTTCCCCTACTACAAACACTGGTACAGGTAGCTTTTTTATCATATTAGGCTCGGCGATTATTTCTATGACCTTGTGTTTTATTCGATAGGCAGGATTGTCAAAATTTTGATCATCCAATAAAATATAATATTTATTATACGACTCCAAAGCAGACACTTTTATGGAAGCCTTGTTATAGCTGCGTTCTATTCTTGAGCCATCTACCCGAACGTTGAGGTTCAGTGCGTCCGGCTCACCCTTGTCCCGCCGGCCATTATAGTTGTAATCTAAAAATGGCAATATTAAAATACTTCCTTGCCCTACATTGCTTCTGTCGGTTACTTTTGTGTGTCTAAAGTTATCGTCGAAAACCAGGCCACCAGATGCGGCCTGGGTTACATTCACCCCGCCGCTGAGCTTACGTGCAGTCAAGGCAATCTGTGCAAAAGAAAAATTCTGTCTCAATCCCACCGAGAAGCCCGAAAAACCTGCCAACCTGTTGTATTCATAGCCCATGGTGGCCACCATGGTTTTAAAGGCTCTCTTTTCTGCCTCAGCTTTAATTAATACAAACTTATTTTGCGCATAGTTATACTGTACCTGCGGCGTGAACCGTATTTTAAATGGCAGGGGGATAGTTAACGCCAGCCTGCTCATTACATCAGGCCAGTTAGACAAAACTGCATAGGTGGTGATGTTGGCATTGATGCGCCCTTTGCTTGCATTCATTAATAATTCTGCTGTCTTTAATTCCCCTTTGAAAAATGTAGAATGGTTAATCGTCAACCTGCCAAAGCCAACGGCGTTTTTGGTTTTAAAAGGAAGCGAGGCCATCAATTTCTTTTCTTGTAAGCTGCCAGTGCGTATCGCTTCCTGGCCAGATGCATACTTAATATATAGGGCCTCCATTTGCAGCTTGTTCTTGAACTGCACATTACCAGTGGTTTTGAACAGAGTGCCCGGGGAATATTCCCCAAAAAAGATCAAAGCTTTTCCTATTCTTGCAGACAGTTGGGCAAAAGGCAACGTACTACGATTTACCAATGCGCTGTTGTACTCCACACCAGACCCTATTGTGATACGCTTGCTCAACCCATAAATAAAATGCAACCGGGAAAATGGTTGTTGTAAACTGTCGATAACTCTCCCGGCGGTTAGAGAATAATCAAATTTATTTTTTGGCAGAAAAGAGAAAGGAATTTGGATGATCTGATCGCTGAATTTTTCCTCGCCCCAGGCGCCGTAATACTTAAATCTCACATTCATATTACCATACACCAGTGGAACTTCAAAAGAAAACAAGCCCGAAGCATCTGCTTTGGTATAGTTCACTAAAACGTTATTTACATAAAGCTCTACAATCCAGCCGGGCTCCGTTACATCGCTCACCAGGTAAGAACCAAAAGCCGTTCGTTGGCGGGTAGGGGTGTTATTTATTTGTATGCCCACCATAGACGGTATTGCAGAATATGCACCAGGTGCGTGCACCTGCCCAATACTTATTTGCTTGAAATATTTTTTATCGTTGTTTGCATATCGCCATAAAAAAAACTGGTTCTTTAACTGGAAAGGAACTCTATTGGTAAAATTCAACTGTGCGCTGGCCTCCCCTCCTGCCAGCACAGCGCCTACGCCCACACGGGCCAGGTCGTTTTGATTACCCTTGAACCAGGTAGATGTAATATTCCAATCTAACGCCCCGAGGTGAAAAGCCTCAAACTTTCGCTTAACAATAGTGTCGGGCTTCACTTCGCCTTTTAGTTGGGTAAGGTTCCTTCGCATTTGCTCCAGCCGTTTCTCTTTCATAAAGGGGAGCTCAATCTTTGTGCTGAACTGCACCGTCAAACTGCGAAATTGGAACGCACACTCAAGGCCGAAAGACTGTCCAAAATATTTGGCGTTTAAGTAAAATTCGCTTGATGAAAAGATGAGATCGTTCTTGTGCAATTTTGTAATGCTGTCATTGTAAACGATTTGATTGTCTATTCTATTGATACTATAGCCGTCGTTGGGGTTTAATAAAAAGCCGCTGATGTCATGTCCGGAAGCGGATAAACTATTTTTGATGGTTAAAAAATTGAAAAGGTCTGTAACTGGCAGATAAACGTCCTGGCCAACAATGATCGCTGGGATTTCGGCGGTGCCAATAGCGGGGCCGGTAAGCGTAACAATAATCTCGTCGTATTCCAGCTCATTCTGCTGGGCATGAGAAGAAGCCGGCGCAAACATTATGGCCGCACAAAGTATCAGCAGTGCATTAAAACGAAACTTTCTGCCGAAGCATAAAGCGTTTTGGTTTTTCAAGCGTTTGTTTTTATTGGATATAGGCCTTGTTATTCCTATTCTACCACAAAAGAAATATGCAGACTGCCACTATAATTACCAGGTGGCGATTCTATCAAATTGCCCGCTACCAACTCTGCTCCTAATTTTATAACGCTCTTTGCAAGCGCATCCTCGGAAATAATAAATGGCATCATCGGGTTACTGCGCCGCAACTTCAATTTCATTACACCGCCATTGCTACCCGTTAATAGGGTGGTTTCATCTGTTAACATAGAGACGATAGAACCCTTTGGGCCTTCAATTTCTAAAATCAATGGGAGGTAAGTAGATCCAAAATTTAATGGAACGACAGTTCCGATTGCTATTCTGGTGCCTTCGGGAGAGATCGTTATGCTACCTCCAGATGCACCTTGCGTAAAGGCACCGAAACTTATCTCCTGCCGAACAGTTACTTTTAAAGCGGTACCTGATGTTGTAATAGAAAGCGCTACCTGCTGGCATTTTCCCTGTAAAAAATACAGGCTGGCGAGCACAATCAACAAGAGTGATTTGTAGCGAAACATAATGCGTGACATCGATAGGATTGATAAACAGCGTCTGCCGGAGCATGCAGCTATTACAACGAGGTTTGCTGCCATGTATTGCTCGGCAACGAATTATATTTACTCACCTGCTATCAACACTGCAGGAAAACTATGTTAACAAGAACATGTAATTTTACAACTACTAAGCACTTACAAATATGAATTTGACAAATGACAGCAAGCCGGTAATTGGCATTTCTTGTGGAGATACAAATGGAATAGGACCCGAAATTATTATCAAAACATTTAGCGATTCAAGACTACTTGAGTATTGTACACCGGTAATTTTTACCAGCAACAAGGTTATTAATTTTTACCGCAAAACGCTTCCCGATATCAATTTTAGCTTTAGCAGCATTAAAGATTCAACCCGTATAAATCCAAAGCAGGTAAACGTTTACAACTGTTGGGAAGAAGACGGGGAGATTGCCCCGGGACAACTTACTGCCGATGCAGGAAACAATGCTGTAATAAGTTTGACCATTGCTGCGGAGGCTCTTAAAGGAGGCAAACTGGATGGACTTGTTACCGCTCCCATCCATAAAAAGAATATACAATCCGACAGCTTTAATTTTACAGGCCACACACCTTATCTTAAAAATCTGTTTGACGTAAAAGAAGTAGCCATGTTTATGGTTGCGGAAAATATGAGGGTGGCATTATTTACAGAACACGTGCCCCTGAAGGATGTGGCGCAGTTTATAACCAGGGAGAATATATTAAGCAAACTGCAGGTAATGGTGGAATCGCTCAAAAAAGATTTCGGTATCAACAAGCCAAAGATTGCGGTACTAGGGTTAAACCCACATGCTGGCGATGAGGGTTTGCTCGGCAAGGAGGAAATAGAGGTTTTGATCCCGACCATTAAAGAAGCAAGACAAAAAAATATACTTTGTTTTGGGCCCTACCCTGCCGACGCCTTTTTTGCAAGAGGGCAGTACGAAAAATTTGATGCTGTGCTGGCACTATACCACGACCAGGGATTGATACCCTTTAAATCGTTGGCCCATGGCGAGGGCGTAAATTATACAGCGGGACTCAAAGGAGTGAGAACATCCCCAGATCATGGGGTAGCTTTCGATATTGCCGGAAGAGGAATTGCCGACGAGTCATCTTTCAGAGAAGCCATTTTTACCTGCATACAGATCCTTCATAACCGCAAAGAAAATGGGGAGCAATACCGCAACCCATTGAAGAAGATGAGCGCTGCGGTGTTGCGCAATGCGGTGGATGAAAGGATAAACCTTGACGAGAGTTGATTAAGGTTTAAGAGGTTTTAAAGGTTTAAGAAGTTTCAAAGGTTTAAAGCGAACGTAAATGCTGCTATAACCGGCATGCCTACTTGAATACAGCCGCAGGCAAGCCTTTGTTGATGGTGTAACTACTGAAAGTAATCTCAGCCCTGCCCTTTTTCGCCTTCGTTTTATCTGCCGGAGTTTTACTGGTACCATCGTCAAAATCGAAGGTTACACCTTTGGGGAGTTTATAGTCTTTAGTGTTAAAAGAAAAAATAATTTTATCTGGCAACCCGAAGGAGGCATATTTGCCATAGCTCATTTCTAATTCATAGGTTCCATTTTCTTTGGTAGTGGTCTTTGCTTTCAATATCAGACTTGTAAGCTCATCTATATAAACGGTACTAAGCACTACATCGCTGTTATCGTCGTTAGGCAGGAGCCTTGCCACCCGCACAGCACTGTTGCCCACTTTGTCTTTTCCGGCGTCAATCACGGTATAGTCAGTGCTTCCCAAAATACTGTTCATGTTAATGCTCACTGCACCTTTGGGTATAAATGAAATACCTTTTTCGCTTTTAACCTTAAGCAGGTTGGGCTTTTTAAAGTACACTTTCACTGTAGCTATTGGCACTTTTAAAAAAGTGACATTGGTTTTCATCCTGGCTGCTGCTTCGTAGTCGTTTACCTTATCTATTTTTTGCCTGGCTTTTAAAATTAGCCCGTTAATATCCTGGGAAGCGGCAAGCAAACTACTGCTGCAGATAGCCATGCTTAGAAAAAAGTATTTTGTAATCTGTTTCATATGGTAATTTTTTAGAACTGCTTATTTTAGGGTCGAAGTACTCTATAGATAGTAAAAAATTCAATATTGATAAGGGCAATCATTTGCTAAGACAGAATATCTTTTCTTTTAAATACAAAGACGGCAGCAGTGATAAAAATAAAAATGTGCGCCACCAAAATCAACAAACTGTTCCTGATGGCTGGCCAATTTTCTATGGTTCCTTTTAATGGTTCGCCGTCGGCATTGGTACCTATGTAAAAAAAGCCCTTCCAGCCCACGAGGTAAGACGTAAAAAGCCAGGGCTTGATACTGTTGTCTATAATGGGTACATTAATGTTACTTATAATGGTGCATACTATTACAATGCACACAGTGGCTATGATAGGACCAATTGAATTCTCTGCAAACACTGATAATAAAATTGCAAGGGCTGCTATCACAGTAAGGGCCACTGCCGCATACCCGAATGCTGCAAAATATCGCCACATGATATCGTCTTTTGTTATTTGCAAAATCTGAGATTCATCTCCCTTTACCCTAAAAATGAGCATATCATCGGCACCAAATATCAGCAGGCTCACAAACAAAGCCATCACTGCCATCCAAATTAGCAGCCCGATAGTGTAGACCATGGAAGCCGAAAATTTCACCAAAATGACCTGCGTGCGACTGATTGGTTTCGTTAATAGCAAACGAAGGGTACCCATGTTAGCTTCTCCAGAAATGGCATCCCCGGCCACGAGCGCTACAAGGATAGGTACCTGTATAAGGAGTGTGTTCAATATGATGTAACACATAAAGTAACCGTTGATGGCCTTGCTCTTATCCATATCAAAAGTGTCCTGCACACTTTGGAGCATCAGGTTCATGTAACTCTGTCCATCTACCTTAAAGGCAAATTGAAAAATGACTACGATAGCCGTAATGGCAGCAAAAGCGATGTAGGTACGGGGCCGACGGGAAATTTTAAAAAGTTCAATTTGCAACAGATTCCACATATCGGGCAGGGTTGGTTAAGGATAAGAAAAATTCTTCTAATGTATTTCTTGGGTTGATGGCTAAAATGCCCGTACCCGTACCCGTTAGCCAGATAGCCAGGTCGGGAATTTCACTCTTATTCATCTGGAGTTTTATACCATGGTGGGACTGCTGCAAAAAGGCCGACCATTTAGGGGATTGTTGCAGCAATGCAAGGGTAGCACTGTTATTAGTTGTATCAAGTTCTACCACTGTGTGCGAAGGATCAAGTAAATCGCTCACTACGCCCTCTGTAATTTTTTTGCCTTTGTGTATGATGATCATTCTATTGGCTATCTGCTCAATTTCCGAAAGCAAGTGAGAAGATACGATCACCGTTTTTCCGTGCTCCCTGCTTAGGCTGAGGATGAGGTTCCGCATGTCTGCAATGCCTTGAGGATCGAGGCCATTGGTAGGCTCATCCAACAAAATAAGTTTGGGATTGTGTACCAGCGCCACGGCAATGCCTAGCCGCTGCTTCATTCCCTGGCTGTAAGTTTTTACTTTGCTGCCGCTTCTATCTGCCAGGCCAACCATTTGCAATTGGTCCATCAATAATTTACGGGTAATTTTTAAACCACTTAACCTCGCAAATATGGAGAGGTTTTCATAGGCTGATAAATACTTGTATAAATCCGGGCGCTCAATCACAGCGCCTATTTGACTTAGTACTTTATTTCTATTTGATTGTAAAGATTTACCAAAAATATTAATATCGCCACTCCCCGGTCGGATGAGTGTAAGCATCATACGAAGGGTGGTCGATTTGCCGGCGCCGTTTTGCCCTAAGAAGCCATACACATCTCCTTCATTTACGGTGAAAGAAAGATCATCGACTGCTTTTATTCCATCAAATTGTTTGGAGAGATTGCTTACCCGAACCATTACATTCATACTGCAAAACTAACAGTATAACAGCCGCAAATGTTGAGCACTGGCTAAATAAAAGTGAAAAATGTTGAAACGGAAAACGGTGGCGTGCTCAATTCTCACCGGGAGACATATAAGATTTAAGTGCATTTACATAAGCCTCAAATGCCTCGATACCTTTTTTAGAAACTTTGCAAAGGGTGAGGGGATAATTATCTCTAAACTGTTTGGTCACTTCTATATAACCGGCTTCTTTTAGTTTGTTTACCTGCACGCTAAGGTTACCTGCGGTTGAATTCGTTTTTTCACGGATAAAGGTAAACTCTGCCTCCTTTACGCTAATGAGTAAACTCATTACGGCCAAGCGCAATTGGGAATGCAATATGGGATCAAGTTCTTTAAACATGTTGCTCGTTCGCCTGTTGCTTTTTTGCCTCTCTGTATTCTTTTTCCATGATGAGCCCGGGTACAAACCAGGCGGCTATGGCAGATGCTGCCGTGAGCAGCAGGTCTACTTTATAGTTGGTATACACTGTAATAATACTACAGAGCCAACAGAATATTCCACCCCACAACATTGGTTTGAACTTGCAGGCAGCCCCCGTAATAAACGTTGGCATCCCATAGAGTATCAGGAAGAGTGGCAATACAAACTCACTAAATTTAAACGGAGACTCGTGGCCGCTAAGCGCTTTGTATTCGCTGGAAACGGGGCCCCAGGATTCAAAAGTGAGATTTATGACGTGAATTAAGAGAAATATAGCAATGCCAAAAGACAACCATATGTAGTCTAAAAACCGATCATCGTACGAACGGGCCCTACGTGATTTCTTTTCTTTGAGCGTAATAAATATTTGGGGTACAATAGCCACTAAAGAAAGCAGGTTTATGTCAAAGGGTAACCGGTAGTTAAAATGAAACTCAGACAATTTTACGAGAGCGCATACTGCAATTACTGAACCCCACAGCATGGCGCCCACACCTGTATCGTGAAAACTATTTTTCGCTTTGTTGATCATGCTGCTGATCAGTTGCAAGCTTTGTTCTACATCTGCTCTGTTGTTATCCATTCCTAGGTATTTTTTTAAAGCATTTAATCTTGCTCCATCAAGAAGCTTGTTATTGTTGCGTCCTGTACTTTTGGCGTAATAAATATGCAGGAATAATGTAACTAATCAGAATGGCGCCTGCACCAAATAGCATTTGGTAGTCGTAGTTAAAAAATGTGGCCGCAATAGCCAGCACCCAAGCTGTTAGCCCACCCCATACAAACGGTTTGAACTGTAAGAACTTGCCGGAAATGAAAGTTCCCAGGCCATACAAAAGCATAAAGAAAGGGAAGATGTTCGTGTTCCAACCGAGGCGTGTAAGAATCATACTCAGCACAAAATAACTAATGCCCATCCCGATCCACAGGTGTTTCATGCTTTCTCCCAAATAGGTATTTGCTACTTTTTGTCTGGCCTGTCTTCTTCCCAGGATGATACTAATGATGGCTCCAGGCAAGGTTAGCAGCCATATAAGGTAGTGATGAGGGTATTCGAAGAAATGTTTTAGGATAAACTGACCCACGCATGCAACAAAACTGATCCAACCCCAGAGCAAAAATTGCTTGCTGTTGTCGCCTATATTCTGGCGTGTTTTATCTATCATTCCCTGAATTAGCTTGATGCTATCCAGTGGAGAAAAACTACTTTCTATCATAATCCGGTATTTTATATAGAAAGCCTGCTCTTTAAAAGAGCAAGCTTTGTTGTTTAAGCACTAAGTTAAACGATTGGTGTTTGCAGCAAACTTATTTGCATTCCTCCAATATTTTCATAGCCATCTCTTTCCCCCAACCAGGATGCATGGGCGAAGCCGGCCTGAATGCTTCAAATTTCTTAATGGCAGATTCTATTTGTGGTTTAGCAGTATTGCAACCACCGCCAAATTGTTCGGGTGTATATTTCAGCGCTTGCCCAGTTAAAAAATCAGGCCTTGGGTTTGTTGCATCCTGCATTTTGGCCTCTTCCAGGTACTTACCGCTTGCCGGGCCGTAAGTCATGAACCGGCTTTGAGGATCTACCATCATATGGCAGCTCGCAATCATGCTTTTTATACAACTGATCTCGGAGTTATTAGAATTTAAAGCACTTGCCTTGTCTATTAATTCTGTTGCCTTGTTGGCCAGTATATCCGTTTTAGATTTGTCCTGTTCCATAAAACCATAATTTACCTGGCAAAATGCTGCGTAGTAGTATGGAAGCCATTGCGTCTTTTCTGCATCTCCTATGCGCTCAAAATTATTAGCAAGGGTAAGTAAGGTTGCCGGGTTTTTAAAAGCGGCTTCCATACTTTGCAGGTTTTTTTGCATGGCGGCAATGTATTTCTCGCTTGGCTGTGCCAGCACAGACTGTGCGAATAAAAGAAGTGCGGCCGTGATTTTTAAAAGTTTCATACTGTCTATTTTAGTTGATGATGATGTTATGAAAAAAATATTTTACAAATTATTGTTGATAGCGTCCTGTGTTCTGTCTACGCCAAAACTTATAAAGCATCCTATGTATACAAAACGTTTAGACGTGGGACCAATGGGTTGTTTATTGTCGGTAACCGTGCCGTAACTATAGTTGAAAACCTGCGTTTGCCCGAGCACATTGCTCACCGATAATACCCAAACGATAAAGGCTTTTTTATTTTGCTTACCCAGGTTTGGCAGGTAATTCACACTAAAGCCAAGGTTGTTGTAAGCGATGGTACGTCCAGCATCGGCCACATTGTATTTACCCTGTGCCTGGTCGTACTTTAATTGGTACCATGGCCTACCCGTTGCAAATGTGTAGCTGGCATTGAAGCCGGTTTTTAAGGGAAGAGAGAATTTTTTAACCACGAGCGATGCAGTGTGCTTTGCTGCAAAGGAAGGTGCCATAGCAGTGGGAAAATTAAGATAATCTCTCTCAGTATCCAGGAAAGAGTATGACACCCAGTAATCTACATTTTTAAGAGTCTTTTTATCTCTCCAAAAAAATTCTACACCCTTGGCATACCCGCTACCGTTGTTATTGATGGCAACTTGCCCATTAGTAGGGCCCGTGCCGGTTTTGAAGAGGCGATCGTATTTTTTGTAAAATAATTCGGTTCTAAATGTGCGTTGGCTTACCATACGCTGGTATTGCAAGATGTAATGCGTTGCCTGTGCATAGTCGGTACCTTCTACGGCCGGCTGGTATTGACTCTCGGGCTTCTGGTAAAATATTCCGTAGGCAAACGAAACCTGGCCTTTGTTTTTTAATTTATATGCCAGCGAAAAACGGGGGGCGATGTTCCATTTGTCTACCAGTTCGGAGTGCTCCAAACGGCCACCTATTTTTGCAGCAATGTCTTTAGAAATATAAAAGTCTGTTTCTGCAAATGCAGCGTACAAGTTGTCTTTAAGTTGTGTGTGGTATTCACTGCTGTCATATAATGTAAATCGGGCAGTCTCTTTAGTATGGAAATAATCAGAGCCAAAACGCAAAGTATTCAAACCCATTAACTTTTTTTCCATCACCAGCCGGGCCTGGGCATTGTAACTGCGGCTCAGCAGGCTGAAATTTTTAAAAGCATAACCGATCGGGTTCATGATGACCTGTTTTTGCTGATTGCCATCTTGCAACCGGTTCCGGGTATCATCTTTGTTGGTGCCAAAACTTAAACCCGCCAACAGCTTCCAACCATTTCCGATGTTTTCCCGCAGGTTTAAATTTTGATAGGTATTCAGGTTATCAAGCGCAAAGGCATTTTTCAGAGAAGCAGAATCTATATCTGCAGTTCTAAAACCTACTTTACCCGTGCTCCAGTAGCCGTAGTATTTTAACATGCCGCCCTTTTTTGTTTTTATCCGAAAGTTGGCATCACCTTCATGAAATACCGGATTTTGGTAATAGTCTTGTTTTTGTTTGATAACTGCGAACGCAGGGCCGAGGTGTGTAAAGTTGTAAGTAACGCCCCAGGACGCCTTTTTGCTCTTAGCCAATTTTTGAATACCACCACCTACTCCAATCACACTGAGGCTGAGATTAGCCTCGGTTTTCTCGGGAAGATCATTAGATTCCAGTATCAGTGCTGAGGATAAGGCCTGCCCATACAGCGCAGAATATCCCCCGGCACTAAAAATGGTGCCTTTGAACAAAAAGGGGTTAAACCTTCCCCGGGATGCAATACCTGGCAGACTGCTGTAAAAGAAATTATTGACCAGGTTCCCGTCTATATAAATGTTACTTTCTGATGCAGTTCCGCCTCTAACAAACAAACCACCCGTTTCCCCCACTTGCTGTGTACCCGGCAAGGTTTTTAAAGCCCCTGTGATGTCTCCCTCAGCGCTGGCAGTTGTAACAATGTCCAACGCTGTAAGTACAGTTCCCTTCTTTTTATCGCTTGCCTCAAAGGATCCTGCGGTAATAGTAACTGCATTAAGCTCTGTAATGAGTTCTTTTATGGATATGTCAAGCTCAATGCCCTTATTTTCAATTTGAATATTTTTTGCATATGAGCTGTATCCGGATAAGGTTGCCTCTAGTATAAAATTGCCCTTTTCCGTGGTTGTAAATGAGAATCGACCAAGGGAGTCAGTGGTCGCCCCATCATAAGTATCTTTCAGCGTGATACTAGCTGCTGACAGGGGCTTATTTTTAAGATCCGTAAGCTTTCCTTTTATGGTAACCTGGGCAAAAGATGCCTCGGAAACCAATAAAAAAAAGAGAAAAATGATGTTTTTCATCGCTTCTAAATTTATCTCAAACATAGAGTAGTTTATTTTATAAACCAAATAATTTTAAGATTAAATTATTATTTCCTACCAGAATTACTATGATAAAACTACTGCATTATATCTTACATCAAATTGACTATCAACTGATTGAATACGGTTTGAAAACCGCTGTATCCTGTAGATATAAGACATATAACTTATTAACATCTTAAAAAATAATTTTTTATTGTGCGCTCAATTTGTAATTTAGCAATAGAATTTAATGGGTTAGTAAGTACAAAGGGCCGACAGAAATGTCTGGCCCTTTTACTTTGGTGTAATCTCTCTTTCATT
>JAYTBG010000008.1:0-2472 GCA_043737055.1 Chitinophagaceae bacterium
GCTGTCTTCGGGCGCCTGAAGTCCCTCGATGGCATATTGTGGTTTTTGCCGGATTGCGGTAACAGTTATGTGTTCTTCGTATAATCTATGGCCAATCCAAAGTAATGAGTTGTTGTATAGAAATGGGTGAAATATACTTTCCACTGTTGTTTCCAGTGGCCAGGCTTTTAGCAGCCTATTCAGGTGTTGCTTTATTTTATAGGGCTCGCATGCATACATACACACCGTAAGTTCTGCAAGGGCCTTTTCCAGATGTGCGGTAACTGCTTCCAAAGCCTGAAGAGCTGTCTGAATTGCCGTACCATTCATTTTGTATATGTCAGAGATCCGCTATCCATGCCTGTTTTACACGGCAACCTGCAGCAGCTTCTCCAATTCTGCCAATGAATACATGCGTACATTGCCAGCCGACCGCAGGGGCTGCAGCATTGCATAACGACGCTCCCATATCCTCAGGATTTGCGCTTTTACCCGGGAGAATCTTTCCAGATCGCTGATGGAAAAATTTTTCAGGCTGCTTTTGTGCCACTATAATGACATACACTGTAGGGTTCTAAAACCTGCACAACGATATTTAAAAACAGTCAGGGAAAATCTGCACCACGAAAAAGGAAGATACCCCCATTTGAAACTGCTTCTATATTCACAAAACTTACAGTACTGGTAGCAAATGTGATGAGCTGTGATACTACTATTATTAAACTGTGCAGCCTTTTTTTGCCCCGGGTTTAAACTGTTGTTTTATAAATAAGTTCAACTGTTTTTTGTGGGGCATCCCAATGAGGAAAATGCCCACAGTCTTTAAACCAATGCAAGCTGGCACCTGGAAAAAGTTTCATTGCCCTCGAAGCTTGCTTCGGAAAACATACCCGGTCGTTTTTACCCCATCCAATTGCCAGGGGTTTAGCCCCTTCTTTGTGTGGCGCCCCTGCTTGTTGCTCTCCATAGGCAAGATTTTGTAATAATTCATCAAACGATGGAGACGCTGCATATGCCCGCATTTCGTCCAATACTAATTGTGGGGAAAGTTGCGAAGGTTTTTTTGAAAATTGGAGCAGCAGCACTGATCGGCCAATAGCGCTTTTGGAAATACCGGGCATAAGTGGTTGCAATAACCGCACAAGACGGATAGATGTTGCAATGCTGTTGTAAAAAAATGGTATCTCCCACCCCTTCCAAAACCCGCCGGGATCCAAAGAAACCACTGCGCCCAGCACCCCACCTCTACGAAACAGCTCCAGCACTAGCCTTCCGCCCATAGAACTACCCACTGTATCAATTCCGATCATATGGTTTTGCTGCAAAAACAACGTCACAGCGTCTGCAAGGGTACGGATAGAAACTTCGCCTTTTAATGGAGGTGTTTTTCCATGACCGGGTAAGTCTACAGCAATCACCTCTCTTTGAATAGCCAGCTCATTAATAATTGGCGCCCACGATTTACAACTGCCGCCAATACCGTGAATCAACAAGAGTGGCTTTCCGTGGCCAATTCGTTCGTAGTGCATTTGCATATAATTTTCTTTTATATACTGCAATATTGCGGCCTCTTTTAAAAATGGCCATACTGCACCCCGTATCCGCAAACTCTGAGCCTGGGTGTGAGCTACAAAACAATAAGGGTGATACTGATCTGGTGTAGAACGTAATTGGATGAATTGTGTCCTGGAAAACATACCGCGGTTTTGAATAAATATTGGCCATTAATGCACGAATAGCTTCAAAGAAAATCTGGCTGCTTAAATGGAGATATTCCGATAAAAATTAAGGCATAAAAATAGAATGAGTCTTCTCCTCTTCCCGGCCATATTTTTTTTGTCAGAGCAAATGGGCAAATTCGTGCATTCGTGGGTAGAAGAATTATCATGGCCATCAGCGATCGAATAAATATTGGCCACCAATGCACGAATAGCTTTAAAGAAAATCTGGCTGCTTAAATGGAGATGCTTTGATAAAGATTAAGGCGTAAAAGTAGAATGCGTCTTCTTCTCTTCCCGGCCAAAAACAAAATTTTATTACAGAAAATGTAATTTATAGTGCAGGCGATTCATAAGAAAACAACCAACCCGCCTCCTTTACACTTTCCATTAAAAAAGCAGGCAAAGGATATTTGCAGTTTATTGAAGCCATGCAGGACAATAGCGGTCAAAAATTTGATCTCACTGAAGTGTATGAATCGGTAAGCACAACAGCTAAAACTCCGCTTGATGGAGCATGGAAACTGTTGAAGGGATACTATGTGATGGGTTCAGACACTACCAATAACAACATTACACAATACAAGACCTACTATGCCGGCAATCGCATTTGGGGACATACGTGGAAAGACTCAACCAATAAAATTCACACAGGCATTGGCTATGGTAAATTTTCTATGCCGGCGCCAAACAAAGTAAAAGAGTCTATGAAAGCGTCTACTTATTTTGAAGTCCGGGGCCATGATTTTACCATCGATGTGGTAATGATAGGTAA
>JAYTBG010000009.1:0-2470 GCA_043737055.1 Chitinophagaceae bacterium
CAACAGGTCTTCTATTCTAATAATTTTTCCTGCGGCATACAACCTTGAAAAACCCTTTTGCAATAATATATTCAGCTCTTCTTTTTCATCCCTGTTGGCGTGGCTTTTAAATGCAGAAAGCATCAAAATTTTATCTCCTTCCTTACATTCCTCGATGGCTTTAACTACATCAGGCACATCATCTTTTTTCACAATGCGGCCGCTTATCGGCGAAATGGTTTTGCCGGTGCGTGCAAACAACAAACGCAGGTAATCATAAATTTCTGTCATGCTCCCTACTGTGCTGCGGGGAGTGCGTGTAATTACTTTTTGTTCAATGGCAATGGCGGGGCACAGACCTTTAATGTAATCTACATCTGGCTTGTTCATGCGCTGCATAAATTGCCTGGCGTATGCGCTTAAACTTTCTGCGTAACGGCGTTGCCCTTCGGCAAACAATGTATCGATGGTAAGAGAAGATTTCCCTGAACCAGATACACCAGTGACCACCACCAATTTATTGCGTGGTATGGTAACAGTGGTGTTTTTAAGGTTGTGAACCCTCGCACCTTTTATTAAAATATCATTAGCCACTGCAGCCGCTGTTGGCTTGATCTTTACAGCTTTTGTAGTAATAACCTTATCCATTAATTACAAAATTACATGTTGACAACGAGGAAAGATTTTAATGTGAAAATATTATTAAAAAGCGCATTAGTAATTATACGTTTCGTACAAATACTATAATTTGGTACTAGTACTCGATTTTTAAAGAAATCACAATTTTTGTTTTGCTGTATATCTTATTTCACTACTTTCACAGTCCAATATCCAATTAAAGTGAAAAGCCGTTGAACGCCTATTACAAAGACTTCTACGCTATTTTCTCTCCAATTGGTTACTTAACAACTTAAGTCCTAAACCATCAAAAACTGTAGAAGTTATGAAATGCCTTATCAATCTTACCGACCAACAACTTGTGCACCTCTACATGAACGGAGATGCCAATGCTCTTGCAACATTAGTTATTCGTTACAAGGACAAAATTTACACCTCAATCTATTTATTAGTTAAAGACAAATACCTGGCCGAAGACATTTTTCAGGATGTGTTTATTCGCATAATAGATACTTTGAAAGGTGGAAGATATACAGATGAGGGAAAGTTTTTGCCATGGGCAATGCGCATTGCACATAATCTTTGTGTAGATCATTTTAGAAAAGTAAAACGTAGTCCCGCAATTAAAACAAGCGATGACCGTGACATATTTGAAGTACTCAATTTCTTTGAACCAGGAGCCGATCAAAAAATGATGGCCGAGCAAAGCCATGATAAAATCAGGAAGATGATTGACCTGTTGCCTGAAGATCAAAGAGAGGTGATCATTATGCGCCACTATGCAGATTTGAGCTTCAAAGAAATTTCAAATCTTACTAAATGCAGCATCAATACAGCCCTTGGCAGAATGCGTTATGGTTTGATCAACCTTCGCAAGATGATGACAGAAAAACAAATTGCTTTATAAAAAATACCACTCAATAACCCCCAAAGCATGAAAAAACCTGATCTGTAACAGATGAGGTTTTTTCATGCTTTTAATTTAGGTCGTTCGCAAATGGGTTAATAAAATAATCATCTGGCATCTTACATTGTCTACTAGCTCGGTAAGACTATTTTTTATAGAATGTGTTTGCTCCACATTGCAACCATTCCAGGTACTGCTTTGCATCTGGCACATATCCTACCGGATGGTTTAGCAACTCTTCGTTTGTATTGAGGATGGCGTACCAGGGTTGGGCATTGTTTTCAAAATTCTCTGTTTCGAATGTTGCCCATTTGTCTCCTACCGTAGTTATTTCTTTTTCCACGCCATCTTTGCTGGTATAAGTAAATTGCTCGGCAGCAGGAAGTTTTTTCTTATCATCTACATACAACGACACGATGATAAATTTCTCCTTTAAAAGATTGTACACGGCTGGTTGAGTCCAGACATTCTCTTCCATACGACGACAGTTTACACAGGCATACCCGGTAAAATCTATTAACATCGGTTTGTTCTGTGCCCTCGCCATTTTCAATCCTTCGTTATAATCTTTTGTGCAGTTTAAGGACAGCACACAGTCAGAATCTTTTTTATAAATGCTGTACCAGAGTGGTGGAGGAAAACCACTTATCAATGAGAGGTTTGCATACTTTGTGTTGGTTACACCCGGCACAAGATATAGCGTGAACAATCCCGTTGCAATGCCAAGGATTAATCTAACAATCGGTAACTTTTTTAAAGGTGAGTCGTGTTTAAATTTTATCAGGTTCAGGAGGTACAAGGTTAGGCCTGCAAAAATGATCACCCAAAGACCAATGAAAATTTCTCTTTTCAGTACGCCCCAGTGCATCACCAGATCGGCATTGGATAAAAACTTAAAAGCAAGTGCCAGCTCCACAAAACCCAACACTACTTTTACCGTGTTAAGCCAGCCTCCCGATTTTGGTA
>JAYTBG010000010.1:0-6132 GCA_043737055.1 Chitinophagaceae bacterium
GAATTCAATTCAAATCGTCACCGTTTATTTTTCGGCTCAAATACACGTCTATTAGGAATTTCAAAGAACTTTTATCTGAGTTAACAGGACACTAGTGATCAGATATCATAAATCCGACATCATAGATCTATTTTATTTTCTTCGCAATCATGATCAGCCGGGGAGATTTTCTCACATCATATTTCTCAAAATTGTAGCTGCCGAAAACTTCCTGAATTTGCAGGCCCTGGTAGGCAAACATTTCTGTGAAATCGCCAAGATTAAATTTGGCTACCTTTTCAGTGTAGATAAAAGGCTCCTCCTTTGTTTCATCTTCTATGATAATCTTCTTGTAAAAATGAAATTCATCGTACCACTTGGTTATAATGAAATTTACCCCATCAATTTCTTTCTCAGATTGGTGGATGGTGTGATCCTCAGAGTAATGAACATTGAGATAATCCATCACAAAAACTCCATTCTTTTTTAGAGATTGAGAAATAGTTCTGATGGCATTGTCGTGCTCCCGCTGGGTGCGGAAATAACCAAAGCTGGTAAAAAAGTTGAAGGCATAATCAAAATAATTGATCCAAAACGGCAGGCGCATATCATGCTGGTAAAAATGAAGAAGCTCACTCTCCGATTTCAGCGCTTCTAAAATACTGTCCTCGCTCAAATCTATTCCAGTAACATTAAAACCTTGCCCGGCTAGTTGCATGGAATGCCTTCCCTTTCCGCAGGCCACATCTAACATAGTATTCTGGTTGGAAGGCTTTAAATATGTAATCAATTTATTGATAAATGCCTCGGCTTCGGATTTATCTCTGTTAAAGTAAAGTTGGTGATAGTACGAAGAGTTAAACCAATCTATAAACCAGGGTTGTTTCATGGCGCAAAGGTAATGGTCAATCGTTAAGGAGTTAATCGCAAAAAGCCAATTGTCAATCCGGGGCGTCTGGGGCAAAGCACATGCTTCGATGCTAAACGATTGAAAGGCGGGTAGGCATTGCTCAAACCTAAAGTGCAGCATATGCGCAAAGTGATGCCGCCCAACAAATATATAAGGCTCTGGCAATTGAACATTGACCGGGCACCTGTAACAAGAATGAAAGAGAGAACTGTTTCTTATCTTTGACCTCCCTAAAATAGCACCAAATGTCACTCATCAAAAGCATATCCGGTATTAGAGGCACCATTGGTGGCGCCACCAGCGACAACCTTACTCCGTTAGACATCGTAAAATTTACTGCCGCCTACGGCAGTCTCATGCAACAGGGCAAAGAGGCCAAAAAAAATACACCTAATAAAAAGATTGTTGTTGGCCGGGATGGCCGCATAAGTGGTGCCATGGTTAAAGGCCTGGTGGTGGCTACGCTTAATGGGTTGGGTATAGATGTGATCGATCTTGATTTGAGCACCACGCCCACCGTAGAAATGGCGGTTGTTTCTCTAAAGGCAGACGGAGGCATTATCCTCACGGCGAGCCACAACCCGAAAGAATGGAATGCATTGAAATTATTAAATAACAAAGGAGAATTCATCAGTGCCGAGCAAGGTGAACAAATCTTGCAAATGGCGGCCAATGAGAATTTTATTTTTGCTGGTGTAGATAAATTAGGAACTACTACTGTGCACGACGGCATGCTGAAGGAACACATTAGGGCCATACTACAATATAAATGGGTAGATGCAGCAGCCATCGCCGCTGCTAATTTTAGCATCGTGGTAGATGCGGTAAACAGCACCGGTGCCACTGCAGTGCCCGCTTTGTTAGAAGCATTAGGAGTAAGCAACGTAGTAGTACTGAATGGAGAAGTAACGGGCAAATTTGCACACAACCCTGAGCCCCTCCCGGAAAATCTAACTGGTCTTAGCCAGGAGGTTGTAAAACAAAAAGCAAGTCTTGGCATAGCGGTAGATCCCGATGTAGACCGACTTTGTTTTGTGTGTGAAGATGGAACCATGTTTGGCGAAGAGTACACCCTGGTAGCAGTGGCAGACTACATGCTTAGCAAACAAACAGGAAACACGGTGAGTAACCTCTCCAGTACAAGGGCACTGAGAGATGTTACGGAAAAGCATGGCGGCACCTACTATGCAAGCGCCGTGGGAGAAGTGAACGTAGTAAATAAAATGAAGGAGGTGCAAGCCATTATTGGTGGCGAGGGCAACGGAGGCATCATTGTGCCTGATCTGCATTATGGTCGTGATGCTTTGATTGGCATCGCCTTATTTCTATCCCACCTGGCGCAAACCAAAAAAAGCATCAAGCAACTCCGGAACTCTTACCCGGATTATTTTATTAGCAAGAACAAAATAGTGTTGGAAAATGGCGTAGATGTGAAATCAGTTTTTGGAAAAATTAAGGAAAAATACCACAACAATCCTGTGAATGAAATTGATGGATTGAAGATTGAGTTTGATACAGATTGGGTTCATCTTAGAACCAGCAATACCGAACCCATTATTCGCATTTACGCTGAAAGTAATTTTGAAACAACGGCGGACAATATTGCGCTCAGGTTAATGAAAGATATAAAGGAGCAGATGTAGGGGGAAGGCAAAAGTCAAAAGTAAAAAGTCAAAAGTGAGCAGTGAAAGGGGTGAAAGAAGCCTTGCGGAGGATGATCAATGGATAGTGTAATGTATTTATAGTTATGAATATTGCAAACAGTTTGGTGGAAAAGCAGGAGGCAGCCGCACCCCGAATCTATTTTGACAATGCGGCCACAACTGCGTTGGACACCGCGGTATTTGAGGCAATGATGCCTTACTTTACCAATAAATTTGGTAACCCTTCTTCAATCTATTCTTATGGACGTGAAACACGGATGGCTATTGAAACGGCTCGTAAAACTGTTGCAAGAATTTTAAATGCGCATCCTGCAGAAATATTTTTTACCAGTGGTGGTACAGAAAGCAGCAATACCGCCATACAGGCTTCGGTGAGAGATTTGGGGTGCAGGCACATCATTACTTCAGTGATAGAACATCATGCGGTATCTCACACCGTGACATACCTGGATAACATTGATGCTGTTACCGTGAGCTACGTAAAGCTTTTACCAAATGGTCATGTAGATCTTGCCGACCTGGAAAAACTGCTGGCTGCATCGGAAGTTAAGACCTTGGTTACACTCATGCACGCTAACAACGAGATAGGAAACATACTGGATATTCATGCCGTAGGGTCCTTGTGCAAATCACATGATGCGATTTTTCACAGCGATACCGTTCAGACCATTGGTCATTTTCCATTTGATCTTAGAAATACACCTATCCACTTTATTACAGGAGCTGCTCATAAATTTCACGGGCCAAAGGGTGTGGGCATTTTATACATTAATGAAAATGTGCGCATCAAACCTTGTGTGCATGGGGGCGGGCAGGAGCGTAACATGCGTGCCGGCACAGAAAATATTTACGGTATTGTGGGGTTTGCAAAAGCTTTGGAAATAGCCACTTCAAATCATGAGTACGATGCATCATTTATTGCCGGCTTGAAACAATATATGCACGAACAACTGGAGGTACACATACCAGGTGTGTCTTTTAATGGCGATGTTAGAGGACGCAGCCTTTACACAGTGATTAGTGCAAGTTTTCCTAAAACAGAAAAGTCTGAGATGATCCTTTTTAACATGGATATCAATAATATTTGTGCAAGTGGCGGCAGTGCCTGTACCAGCGGTGCCGACCAGGGCAGCCACGTCATTCGTGCCATCAACACCAACCCCAACCAGGTAACTGTAAGGTTCAGTTTTAGCAAGCACAATACAAAAGATGAGATAGATAGGGTAGTGAGTAAGTTAAAAGATATGGTGTAGAAGAAACGCTATTTAATTCGACTTATGTAGTGGGGGGGACTGTTTTTTATTCCTGTACCACTCAATAAATTACAGGTGCTAACTTATTCTTGCTTAACAATAATTCATTTTTAGTAAATTTTTAAGGCTATCCTTTTGCTGAGGACTATCATACGAAGCTGAATCTTTTATACGTTTTATTTCCTGATTAGCTTTTATAGCAGAACAAGACACTAGCAATGCAACGCAGGCTAAAAATGCAATTCCTTTCATTTTATGAATATAAGTTAGAATCTGGGTACAGTGAATATTGCAGCATACATATCTTTCACTTTGGTTCAGCGTTGTTCCACTGCAAGTCTAACATCTGAAGGGTAAATTGGCGACGAACTATGGAAAGGCACTATTTATGCTTAAGGCAGCAAAAACCCGCTGGGACAAAGAGAGATGGAAAGAGCAATAGTTAAAGGAGCGGTATAGCAATGCATCAACTCACCCGATACCCCAATTCCTCCACCAATTCTTTTGGCAGTAACGGAAGTTTTCTCCGGTCTATTAAAAAACTGTTGAGTTGCGAGATTTCTTTAAAAATAATATGGGCGTCCATGGCGCCCTGCAGGTAGCCGGCACCGGTACTGCCGCCTGTGCCAATGCGGGTACCAATCATGCGGCGCACCATGTTAATGTGACGGTAACGCCAGTTGCCCAGCTGGTTGTCTATTTCCAGCAAAGTATCCAGTAATTGAAAGGGTAGTTCCAGCATGGGGTAGCCACGGTAGAGCATAATAAATAAAGCAGAGCGGCAAGCTTTCGGGCTAAGGGCTCGTTCAGCATTTACTTCCTCTGTAAAAAATATTTTATGAAAGTTGACGAGATTAATTTTTTCGGTATCTGCCAGGCTGTTGCTGTATACGCTTTCGTAACTGGTCCAAAAAGTGTCTTTGTTCCAATACTTTGCCTCTTCTGCAAAGGGCATTCTTTCTAACCAATGATTGATAAGTTGCAGGATCGAAGGTCCATCTTCTGCACTCTTAATAAGTTCTATTTCTTTTTGCTGTAGTTGAGAAATATAATGTTCCTGGCCATGCCTGCTTTCAAATTTCAATCCGAGTTTAGCTTCCAATATTTTAAACTGCCAGCTTTGAAAGCCAGAGGCGGGGCGCAACATATCCCTGAAATCTAAAAAGTCAAGCGGCGTCATGGTTTCTAAAATATCTATTTGCTGTACCAGTACTTTTAAAATGGTTGCAACTCTTTGCATGCGGTGCACTACTACCTGCATCTCGGGTGAGTTGTCGTTTAACTGCGGTTGGCTCATGATGCCGATGACAGAATTTACCTCAAATAAAATTTGCTTGAACCACAACTCATATGCCTGGTGAATAATAATGAACAGCATTTCGTCGTGCGCTGGCTCTTTACCTTCTGCAAAGCTTTCTGGCTTTTGTGCATCTATGATTTTATCTAGCTGAAGGTATTCTCCATAATAAACTGGCTTGTGCTCCATGCGAAAAGGTTTGAGGAGCAAGTTATGTTTTATGAATGAGGAGTTATGAAGGAATTACGAATTGCGAATGACGAGTAACGAATGTTGAGGTATAAATGTATTGCGAATTACGAAGTACAAATTACGAATGTTAGAAAAATGAGCAAGTTGCAAAATCCTAAGAAAACCATGAATTGAAAAAACGTTAAACGTTTAACGAATCTCTTGAACGTTGAACCTTTGAAGCCTTTAACCTCCCTTTTACCGAATTAAAATAGTCGTTCCCTTCTGCTCTACTTTTAGGTTTGTATCTGTATTAATAAAATGCAGTACCCACACATAAGTACCGGGCTCAGCGGGTTGACCTTTAAAACGGCCGTCCCATTTGTTCGTCCAGTTACGGGTAAAAAAGATGCGTTGCCCAAAGCGGTTGTACACACTAAAGCTGAGGTCCCGTGCCTTGTATGCATTTAAAGGATATAGGTAATCGTTAAGACCATCACTGTTAGGCGTAAACGCAGAAGGTACAGCAATGAAGCAATTGTTTACCACTTTTATTTTTTGAGTAGCAGTGTCTGCACAGCCGAACCTGTTGCGTATAATGAGGCGTACGATTTCGTCTCTTGTTACCGCAGGCACAGGATAACTTTGCGGGGGAGGATTTTTGAGGCTGCTCGTGCGGCCATTACCAAAAAACCATTCCCAGCTCGAAATACTTCCTTCACTTTTATCAAGAAAAATAGAAGGGTCGTTCGGGCAGGCAAACTCTGGCCCCTCAAATGCTGCTACCAACAAATTGTCAAACACAAGGATAGCCGAAGCCGTGTCCCTGCATACACCGTTCGTCACGGCAAGACTGGT
>JAYTBG010000011.1:0-13986 GCA_043737055.1 Chitinophagaceae bacterium
GTCTGTAAACAGTTCTTCTTGTGTCTCTTCAAAAGACATGAAGACACCCGGCTCTTTAAATTTAATTGCACCATTAATTAAAAAATCAAGTCCCAAAAGGGTTTTTCCGGAGCCGGCACCTCCACTTACTAAAGTGGTCCTATTTTTTGGAAGACCGCCTTCGGTAATTTCATCAAAGCCTTTAATACCAGTGGGGCACTTTTGTAATTGCTTATTGGGAGCAGTACTTTTTTTTTGGGTAGTTTTATGCATACAATATTCTTTTATTATAAATTACGATTTACAAATTAAAAGAAAGCAAGAAGAGTTTTGGTTGGACAAACTTGACTGTTGGTTAATATGAAGCATCCAGTTCATACTTATGCCTCATAATAAACTCGTAGGTAACATTAAAGGTACTATAATCACAAGGTCTTTACAGCTTATTTAATCCTAGAATTTCTTCTCCATCTGCGTTTTTGTAAAGCATTACCTTATAATCACCGTCATCACTAACAACTATGTATTCTAAACCTTCCTTTATTTTGTCAATCATTTCTTTTGTTGTCAGAGCATTTTCTCCTTCACTTATTGCCTGAAAGTCTTCTAAACTGATTGTTTTTATTTCCATATTTGCAATGTAGGTTGTTAAAAAAATATCTTATTTTAAGTCGCATATTAAGCCTTCGATTGTTTCGGAATAACAATATGTCAAGAATAAAATACGTGTTGTTTAATAACCTAATAGTTTGAGCAAATATTGCTCCAATACAAACTTTTGTAAACCGGTAAGGTCTTCCTTTGCCCTGCTTCCAAAGCAGAGTTTAACATTAACTACATATTTTACTTGCGTTCCCACAGTTTTTCTGCTCATAACGGATTGAAAATATTCCTTCGCATAAAAACTCTATGTACGATTTTACTCACGCCGTATTTTGTGCTTTATTTACTCTTGCAGATGTAATGGTTTTGCTGCTTTATTTTGCCCATATGTTTATTTTTAAAAATCTCTTTTGTGCGGAATATCCATTCCTAAAGGCTGGCGTACATTTTACGAAGAATATGACTATCCCTGAAACCTACGGAAATTAAATCTCCAATTCTTTCATATAAACATTCATTAAGTGAAGGTATTTATCTGCATCTTTTAGAGCTGCTATTCTCTGTGCGTCATCAGTTGCGTTTCGAGCCCTGAGACTGTTCACTTTTGCACGAATATTGGAGCGATAACTTTTATAATACACAAAAAGCTTACGATCTTCTTCGGTTCCCATGGTAGAAAACAGGTTATTGTAACTGGTAAGAAATAAATCACTCAAATCTTGCCTTCCAAACGCATCAAGATCCATACATAGAAAAGCAATCTCGTTCAATACATCGATCTGACGGAAATCATCGTTAAATTCTATACAATCGAAAGGTTGAGGGTAGGGTAATAAAAAAATATTCCTGGAATGTAAATCTCCATGGCAATCCCTGAAAAAACCAGCCTTAAGCCTTTTTTCTAAAAGCGCTTTGTTCTTTTGCATAAATGCAAAGGAGGTATTAATGGCGTTGCTTATTATAATCTTACTATTGGCATTAAGTTCTTCACTCAAGTAATCACTTTCTGCACATAAATCATCAAATTTTTTCTGAACATCCAAAATATCCTTTTGGAAAATGATGTCTGTCTCTTTATGGAATATGGCAATCCGCTCTGCTAAATTTTGTATGTCCGTCCGTGTTATTGTATTTTTCATCAAAAGAACATCCATCTGCAGCTGGGGATCCATTTTTTTCATCCTTACGGCATAATCAATTACTTCGCCATCCTTACCACTAATAAAATGGCGACCCGATACTGTGGATACCGGTTGTACATCCAAATATATTTCATGAGTCAGCCTGTTATTTAGTTCAATTTCCCGATGGCAAAAATGTTTTCGTTTTTCCAGAGTGGAAAAATCTAAAAATGAATATTGTATAGGCTTTTTAATTTTATATACTAACTGATCGCATATAAATACCCAGGAAATATGGGTTTCTATCATGACTGGTAGGCCTTGGTATTCCCCAAATTGCCCTTTTAAAAGCAGTTCATTTATCTGTTCTTTTGTCATCTTTTATATGCAGATAAGCTGCGGCTTTGAGTAACATCTCAGCAATGTTATCATTCGTTGATTGCAAAATTAAATGAGGCTCATGCAATGGCTCCCATTGTTCTTGTATTAGCTTGAAAACTCTAAAATCAGCATCACTATTCAACCGTGGTGTTTTCAATCTTTCCCTGATAAGAGATTCATCGGCTATAACTTCGATAAATTTGATCCCAGCTTCCAATCCAGTCTCGTCCATAAATTTTTTCCTGATATCATTTTTGTAAAATGAAGCATCCAACACTATATCTCGTTTTTGTTTCATTAATACCCTCATTTGTAATCGCATCTCTTCATAAACCGATAATTTCTCATTGAGTGAATACGTTTTTTTATCAGGCATGTGCTTTCTTACCAGGTCACTGTTTATGTATGCAGCGTTAATCAAGGTGGAAAGTTCAGATGCGAAATAGCTCTTACCCGAACCTGGTAAACCAAAGACTATCATAATCATAAATAGTAGATTGATATAGGAATAGATGTGTTTACAACCTAAAAATGCGGGAGGTTGAATAATTTTTCTGCCACAAAAATTTAAATCAATTTAGTCAACGAAGACTCTAAATTGTACAGCACCTCTAAATTTATACTCGCCGGCCCCGTCAGCACTTCGCCATCCGGAGAATACCTTGCACCATGACACGGGCAGTCCAAACTTTTCTCACTGTTATTCCATCCAGCCGTGCATTTTACATGGGTACAGGTAGCATTCAAAACGTGTAGCTCGTGCTTGTCGTCTTTGTAGATCGCTAACCGGTGGCCAGCCTCTTTTATAACTTTTGCCTCGCCCGGCGCAATGGCCGCAAGTCCTTCTATTTTCTCTACATCAAATTTCCCTTTGAAAAAACTAGCCACCACATCTGCATTTTCTTTGATGAAGTTGGTAAAGCCCGCAACTGGCTTTACCCTTTTAGAATTGAAAAGGTCCTTACACACGCTGGTGCCGGTCGTTAATAAATCACGCAAAATAATTGCAGATAAAGTTCCGTAGATCATGCCGTTGCCACTAAACCCGGTTGCAACATAAATATGGTCACCACCGCCGGGCAATTCTCCAATGTAAGGCAGGCCATCGGCTGGTTCATAGTATTGAGAAGACCATTTGTGCGCAATACTGTCTACATCAAACAAAGAACGAACGTGGCTTTCGAGGCTTCTAAAACATTGTTCGGTGTTTTCTTCATGCCCGGTTTTATGATCCTCTCCACCAGCAATTAGGTAGGGCTGCCCATCTACCTCCTGTGTTCTATAATAATGAAAGGGATCCTCCATGTAGTAACACAGCGCCCGTGGATAATCACCCTTTAATGTTACAGCCATTGAATAACTCCGGTAAGGGGCACATCTAAAATGCAGCAAATTTACACCCGGCGGAGTATGGGTACAGTAAACAGCTTTCAACGCTTTAAAACTTTTATTTGCGAAGCCAACAACTACACCAGTCTTTTCGCTGCAAGTATCTGTAACCATGTGCTCCTCTAAAATAACTCCACCAATGGCTTAAAATTCTTTAGCTAGTCCATCGATATACCGGGCAGGATTAAACTGGGCCTGGTTAGGAAACTTTGCAACTTTGAGATAGGTACCCGAAAACGGTAAATCCTCAACATATTCTACTGCTACTCCCAGCGACTCAGAGGAGGTAATTATTTCGTCGAGCTCTTTGTTTTACTCCTCGTCTTTAGAAAAAATGAACCCATCCCGTTTGCTATAGTCGCATTCGATACTATGTTCCCTGATATTATTTTAAATCAATGCCAAAGATTCTGCAGCTGCGTTGGCAAGGAGCTGTGCGTTCTCTTTACCAAAATCTGAAATCACAGCACTATACGGTGTATCAAAAAATGTGTTCAGATGTGCGGTTGTTCCACCCGTGGTGCCAAACCCGATTGTGTGTGATTTAAGTACCAAACATTTTTTGCCAGCGAGCTGCAGTTGAAGCGCCGTGGTAAGACCAGTGATGCCAGCTCCTATTATTATTATTACATCAAATTCCTGAGTAACCTTTGGTTTGTCAGCAGGCATGTATGCTTCCGTGACCTGCCATAAACTTTTATTAGCGCCATCTCTTTCCAAGTTCTTTATTAAACCGAGACTAAGCCATTCAATTAAATGTTGTTTCCTGCGGGTTCATCTTCATCATCGTCATCATCCATTTCATCATCCTCCAGGAGCTCGTCCTCTACTTCTACACTTTCATCAATGTCGTTTACTGATGTAGCATCATCAGGTACCATGTCGTCGTCATCCTCGTTGAGTCCTTCATCGTCAGCGTTGTCGTCGCCATCATCTTCTGAGTTAAGATCATCATCACCCGGCAGAAGTTGATCATGAACATCCTGGTAGTTGTCTTCGTGCGGGTTTGTGTTTTGTTGTGAAACTTGCATAATAGTATTTTAAATTGTAAGGAATACTTTGCTGCAACTAAAGATGTGCCACAAGAGATTTGCCTATGAGGCGGCATGACCAGCTAACCGTTTGTGTATTTAATGCTACAAGAAAACAGAAGTGGTTAATTGATACACAGGTATAAGTGGGTACAAAAAAGCTGCCCTCGTAAAGGGGCAGCCTTGCAATACTTTAATATTATCTTTTAGCGAAAGCTGGCTCTTGGCCCTCCAACAGCGTATGTAGCGGCCATCCGGGTGCTTTGGCCAGTTGTAAACATATACATGCATGCATCATAAGTATAGTCCATGTAATTCATGGTCATCATTGGCACGGTAGAAGAGCAAGATCCGTATTTTGGAAATGTAGGGCAGCCACCATTAGAGGTTTGGTGCAGCGGAGTGTCATTTACAAAGTCGTTTCCACAGGTAGCGTCTCCCCATATATGGCGAAGGTTCAGCCAATGCCCTACCTCGTGTGTAGCAGTTCGGCCCATACCATATGGTGCAGCAGCAGAGCCTGTTTTTCCGGTGGCATTATCATCTATCACCACCCCATCCGTAGAGAGACTACCGCCGGGAAACTGAGCATAGCCTAAGATTCCACCACTTAAATTACAAACCCACAGGTTCAATTTGGTCGCCGGACTTGTTGGATTGATGCCGCCTTTGCTCGATTTTTTCATGCCATCATCTGTTCTAAAACTTGTTCTGTTAGTTGCTTTGCGGATCACCTGGTCTAATACAAAACGAATCTTTGTATCGCCGGAGCGTGACGATTGAAATGTAGCTGGTGTAAGTGAATAGTCTGTATTGCTTGCCGCAAAGTCTGCATTCAGCACATCAATTTGAGATTGAATTTGTGCCTGGGAAATATTTTGGGCGGCTGTTGCATACAACACATTTACTACCACCGGAATGGTCATAATATCTCCCGACAAAACTTCGGCACTGGGTTTTTTAATAAACAGTTGAGTAGCCACTTCAATAGCTTGCATTTTAGCTGCCAGCCCAGGGTCTGCTGCTAGTTGTTCTTGCAATACCTGCTCGGCAGCACATCTCCCGGATACTAGTGCTACTTCCGGCATTTCTTCTACTGCATCAATATTTAATGGTTCTTTGGTACAGCCCAAAGCAATGAGGAGGCAACCGCCAATTACTGCTAGATTCTTTTTCATAAACTTAGTTTTTTGAATTAGATGAAATGTTAAATTAAGATTAATATTAGACAGCTACAGGGTTGTGGATAATAAAAAATTGGGACGCCCGGAATTTGCATAAAGCCTTAAGTGAAGGAAGATTGCTGAGGTTATCCTGCACTCCTCAAGTGGCACCGGCTTGGGTGTAGGGGGGGCGACGAAGCAGGGATTTTATCTTTGCTTGCAGCCAAGGCAGAAGTAGCCTCCTGCGCAGTCGAAACCGTAAACGAGGCAATGACACTTGCCGGGGGCATTGGGTACGAGCAAAACAGTGTGCTTGCCATGCTGCTGGGATGCACGGGCTGCCCATGTGATGTCGCCCACAACAGATATCTTGTATACCTGGCTAGGCAGGGCACTTTTAGATCAACCACTTTTATCAGACTAACCAACCATGGCGCCATGATTATTTATCTAGGAACTGATGTACCTACAAACGAAATCGGACGCCTGGCCAATCATTTTCCCGATTAAAAGCGTTGTCTCAACAGGGGAAGCGATTGAGGCAAAGTTGTTAAACGAGGCTAAAGTTTTTTTACTTGGTGCCGGTGTGGCAAACCCTGTAAGTGAGATTCAAAAAATAACAGCAGCAGATAAGCACCTTTCTGTTGTAGTGTTGGTGCAGCCAACGCAGGTGAAGCAATTAAAACAAGCCATTCAGTTTGCACCATATGTTGGCAACAGTACGCTCGTAATTACTTTAAACCCCGAACTCGATCTGCAGACGGTAGTACAAAGTGCCGCCACGGGAACTTATCAGAAAAGAAGTTTCAACAAAATAAGAGTTGGCAACGAAGCCCTCGGCCCCCTCAACCGAAAAAATCAAGCTGGCTCAAATGGGCCCATTTCTTGAATTTGTTCCGATTGCTGCCTTACTTATCGATGACCTTTATAGGGTAGTTAATTATAATAGACAGGCAAAGTTGCTGTTCCCCGCTTTAGAATATTTAAACCAGGAGCTGGCCCGGCTTTTCTCAAAGCAAGAGACGGAACAGATCAAAAGAATTATTCAGTCAGAGCGGCATCCGTAATTAAAGTATAAACTTGATTTTTTTCAAAAATCCCTGGAGGTGACCTGTACTGAAATATATAGTGAAGAGGGACAAAAACATGTGCTGCTCCTTTTTAACGATGTAACCAGCGAGCGTTTGGAAGCGCAAAGAATACAATCAATCTTAGAAGCCTTGCCTCAGATGGCATGGACTACCAGCGCAGATGGAGCCGCTACCTATTTTACGCAGGGTTGGTATTTCTACACCGGCCAAACTACACAAGCGGCCATTGGCGCTGGCTGGGAAGATGTAATTTTTGCAGAGGATATAGATCTGCTCAGAGAACAATGGAAATTAAATTGCAAAGCAGGTACTCCATTTCAGCAGGCAGCACGATACCGCAATGTGAAAGGCGACTACCGGTGGCACCTTGCGAGGGCATCGGTTATCCGCAACGCTGCAAGCGAAATTATTATGTGGGTTGCTACCTGCACAGACATTCATGACCAAATAATGCTCTTTACCATTTTTCAACGCCTGCATGACAAAAAAGATTATGAAGGAACAGGCATAGGCCTATCATTGATAAAAAAAGTGGTTATAAACCATGGCGGCCATATCTCTGTGCAATCGACCTTAGGCCTTGGAACCACGTTTCGCATATTGTTGCTGAGTGCAAATTAAAAGATACCCATTTTCCATTTCTCAAATGACATCGGTACCCATGCAGTGCATGCCAAAGCAGAGGCCTGCTGAGGAATATCCTTTTCCCAGCTCCTCACATATCCTGGCAAGCCCATACATTTCATGCCCGTGGCCACCAAAATCCTGCGGTGCAGTAAGTGCAGTAAGCCTGCTTTGCCTTAAGGCATCCATACTCTCCGATACCCAGGTTTCTTCCCTGTCTGCAACAACGGCTTCTTTAATCAACACGTCTTGCACAATTTCTTTAGCTGTTTAAATCAATGTATGAATCTCCATTGAAAAATAATTTTATAAGGGTCTGATATTTTCAAATACATGAAACGTGCCATTTAGAAAAGTACTTCAATTCTGTCTCATCCCACTATGCTATGGGGCAGCTAAGCGTTTTTACAAAGCAACAGGAAATCTGCAATATTGATTTTGCCATAAGTACAATTACAAGAATACTGCCGCCATTAGAGTTGTCATCAATAATCAACAATATCCCGGGCCGCATAACATTTAGGAGGGGTGGCTTGTTGAGCAACTTTTGGAGTGAGAATTTGGCTATCGAAATCTAGTCACAATGGCGCACCATGCGCTCTACCGTTTTAATAATGTCTGACATATTGGAGGGCTTCACCAAATAGTCTGTGGCACCTTTTGATAGACACCTTTCTTTATCTGATTCAGAATCTGACGTACTAAAAATAATCTTTGGGATCTGCTTAAACTCCGGTTTCTTATGTAGCGCCTCTAAAGTTTGTAGGCCATCCATCACGGGCATATTAAGGTCTAATATAATAAGACAGGGGCGGTGTTTTTCAGAAACCAGGAAGTCTAACACTTCTTGCCCATTAACTGCAATGTGCAAATGGTACGTAATGGAGGCTTTTTGGAAGGCGAGTTTTATAAATTCCTGATCGTCTTCGTCGTCTTCGGCTAAAAGGATAAGTGGTATTGGGGTTTTCTGGTTCATAGTTGTTTCGCAATTTACAAATAAATGCAGCAAATATCGCCATGAGCATTCGCCAAAGTTTAGTCAAAAACTTTGGCGCTTCAAATCCAGTCAACACATTCAATAAAATGCTAAGGAGTGAGCATCTGAAAGGACAATTACTTTGTATATCAGCGCTGCAGCCTTGCTGCTGTTACAGTACCAAAGAATGATAAATTATCATCAGTAAAGATCTAAGTCAGCCTTTATTTTTGACAAATGGCCAAGACTTATCAACTTCCCATCTTAGAAACTTGCAACTCTGGAGGTCGCAGACTGCGGTTTTGCCACTTGCAGAATAAATGATTGCACTACTTAAATAACGGTTGCCCATGTATCTAAAAAAAATAATTGCGCTCTTAGTAATCCTGATTGTTATGTTGGAGGTGTCTGGTCAAAAATTTGAAGGGTTGGCATTAACACCGCCAATGTTCTTCTAACATCATATTGGTTGGCAGCCCCCGGTGGGACCAGGATGTGCACTTACCTGCGGCAGACCCCATCAAAGGATTTTCGAACCTGATGTATACCATGCATTTTTACGCTGGTACCCACAAGCAGTGGTTAAGAGACAGAACAGATTCTGCATTAGCGAGCGGGCTTCCCATCTTTGTTTCAGAATCTGCGGGTATGTCTGCCACCGGGGATGGCAACATTGACCATGAAGAATGGGCAGCTTATATAAAATGGATGGAAGACAGAAAGATTTCCTGGGTCACCTGGTCGGTGTCTGATAAAGATGAAAGTTGTTCGGTGCTTAACAAGTCAGCTTCAAGCGATGGCAACTGGACAGGAAATGATTTAAAAGTATTTGGTATATTGACGAGAGAATATTTACAAACAAAGAACAGGCAATGATGGAGCATCGTGCTCTTGCTAATTGAAGAGATGTGATATACTTAGCCTCTTTCCAAATGATAAAACTAAAAATACCTAAATGAAAATAGTAATCGGAATTACACTAATGTTATTTACTCTATCAATGAAACCTTCCCTCAAAAATCGGATTTTATTTTTTGGTGATTCTATCACTGAGATGGGTGTGAATAAGGGCGGCTACATAGACCGTCTGCAAACCAAGATTAATGAAAAAGGCCTGACAGATAAATACCAACTGCTTGGCGCAGGCATTGGCGGTAACAAAGTGTACGATCTCTACTTACGCTTAGAAGAAGATGTGTTTGCCAAAAAGCCGGGTGTGGTGGTAATTTGGGTAGGTGTAAATGATGTGTGGCATAAAACTTCGGGCATAGGAACGGATGTAGAAAAGTATGAACGATTTTATGTGGCGCTGATAAAAAAAATGCAGGTAAAAAAAATGAAAGTTGTGCTGGTAACACCTGCGGCCATTGGCGAAAAGCATGATGGCACCAACCCGCAGGATACTGACCTCAATTTGTACAGCGATGTAATTCGTAAACTGGCGCAGCAATTTGGATGTAAATTGGTAGACCTGCGAAGCGTATTCATGCAATATGAATTAAAGCATAACACTACCAATAAAGAGTCTGGTATCTTAACTACAGACCGGGTACATTTAAATGATGCAGGCAACCAGTTGGTGGCAGATGAAATGTGGAAGGCTATCATGAATTGAAAATCTTTTCAACAATAATTTACTGGCTGCCGTTGCAGCCAGTTTTTATTTGTAAAACAGTAAGTGATCATGCAACTACCAACATTAACAACCCGATTGTCTTAACATAATTCTAACGCTGCCCCTCTTTCTTAAACTTTGCGTTGCACAATAATTGCAACATTCTGGTGTTATTATTATAGTCTTACCATGAACTGGCTGCTGGCTTTAAATTCTCATATTTAAAACATATAATCATGAGTACGCCTCTTCGCACTTCCGCCTCTGTAGAACAGTTGCTTCATAACACTACCAGTTGGCTCGGCCACCGCAAAGGAGATCAAAAAGAAATTATTACAGGACAAACCTTCATCGCACTTGCTGAAGGTGACCTTGATGCAATCGAAGTTTTTTCCAGCATCGTGGCTAGTCCTGGTGAAGTAATATTGACTTTACACTCTTTTGATACGCAAACACAAAGCTGGGGACCTGCATTGGGTACGGCTCAGGTAGATTTTAACCGCTCACTTAACAACACGTGGGTTGCTTTTAAGATCCCGGGCCTGCATCTTAGCAAGGGAAAGGCCTATGGTTTCAGGCTCGAGAGCCATAACTCGTACATCGGAATTGGAGAGGCAGTGGGTAATGTAAAGCATCCGCCATTTACTTCCGGCAGGGAGTGGAAATTCAGTAATTCGCAAAGCAAGTCCGACACTCACTCTTATGCGTACTTTAGCCTTGCATTTAAGGTGGGCTTGAAGGCTGCCTGATGTTTAGCGAACAACAAGTGTTGCACTCTACATTAGCAGTAAAACGAACCTGTTATTTTTTATTAAGCTGTTGTTGCATTTTTAGAATACGATCTTCGAGTTTTTCTGAACTAAAATTCTCCCTGATACTATCTACTTTGATAGGGAAGCAAAACGGTGTGAGCAGGGCCGGGAAGGTGATGACGATTTTACTTTCCTGGATGCGCTGAAGCATACTACGCAGTCTTGCTTCTTCCATTTGTTGTTCCAATACTTCATTAAATGCCTGCCTGATGAGCAGGTTGCCAGGATCGTATTCTGAAAAAACTTTAAACAGCAGGGAAGCCGAAGACTGCAGGTGTTTTTGTTTTACCTTTTCTCCCGGCATGCCTTGAAAAATAAGTCCACCAATAACGGCAATATCTCTAAATTTCCTCATCGTCATTTCGGAAGCGTTTACCGCCTTTTGGATATCAGTCAATAAGTTTTCTTCAGAAAAAAGCTCATACACGTTGCTATCATCTAACGGTATCGGTTGATCGCTTAGCAACTCGAAGCCATAATCGTTCATCGCTACGGAAAAACTTATGGGTGTGATGTTACTGATGCGGTAAGCGAGCAGTGCCGCCATCGCTTCATGCACCAGTCTGCCTTCGAAGGGATATACAAAAATGTGATAGCCATCTTTGGTTTCAATATGCTCAATAAGCAATTCGTGCTGGGTAGGTATATGCGAGAGCTCCCGCTGCAAATCGAAGAGCGGCTGCAAAGCGGTGATCTCCCTGTCTTTTTTGGTGAAGTTTCCGGTGGCGGCATCAGCCAGTTTTTTTCGGAGCATGAAGCCAAGGTTAGAACTCAGTGGCATGCGGCCACCCATCCAACTGGGCACAATCGACTTTTTTGAATTAGACTTTTTTACCAGCACTGCCATGTCCTTGATCATAATGTATTCAAGGTTTCTGCCTGCCAAGGTGAATACATCTCCGGGATTGAGCTTGCTAATAAAACTTTCTTCAATAACCCCTAAAAAACCTCCGCTCATAAATTTAACCTTCACCATGGCGTCGCTTACAATGGTGCCTATGTGCATGCGGTGTCTCATGGCAAGGCGCCTGTTGGTAATGCGGTAGAGACCATCTATAATTTCTATTTTTTTGTAATCGTCATACTGTGCCAAAGCTTTGCCGCCAGAATGTAAAAACTGCAGAAGGTTGTTCCATTCCTCCTCGGTAATATCTCTGAAACAGAACGTGGATCGTATTTCGGGAAAAATAACGTCGGGATAAAACCCTTCCGATATAGCCAATGTGCAGAGGTATTGCAACAACACATCAAAGCAAAGCATGTGGGGCTGTCGGCTTTCTATCAGGTCTTCTTCCAGTGCTTCTTTAAGTGCTGCAGCTTCCAGCAGCTCCAGCGAGTGGGTGGGTAAAAACCATATATTGCTGTCCGCATCGGGGCGGTGCCCGCTGCGGCCAGCACGTTGTAAAAAACGGGCCACCCCCTTAGGAGAACCGACCTGGATAACGGCCTCCACCGGTCGAAAATCTACACCAAGGTCAAGACTGCTTGTACAAACCACGGCCTGCAGCGTGCCTGTGTGCAAAGCATCTTCTACCCAAAGCCGCAGTTCCTGTTCTATACTGCCGTGGTGTAATGCAAGCGCTCCGGAAAGTTCGGGCGACACGGTGAGCAA
Organism: Chitinophagaceae bacterium; assembly: GCA_043737055.1. Taxonomy (GTDB): domain Bacteria; phylum Bacteroidota; class Bacteroidia; order Chitinophagales; family Chitinophagaceae; genus Ferruginibacter. The sequence goes on from JAYTBG010000011.1 coordinate 12,398, forward strand.
CTGCTGGTACCAGCGCTCACTCATCCCTCGTGTATTGATAAAAATGAGCGTGGTTTTGTGCGCTGCAAGAATGGGCAATACCCTGTCGGCAAGCCTGATGCCGAGATGGCCGGCCCATGGATATTTCTCCATTTCCTCGGGAATGATGGACTCAATGTGAATCTTTTTTTTGAGCCTGGCTTTTATAATGTCGCCTTGCCCTGGCCTTACCTCCTGGCCAAATAATAATGGAGAAAGTAATACATCTCTCGCTTCTTCAAGGTTCCCAATCGTAGCCGAAATACCCCAGACGGAAAGCGTGCTATTTTCAGCTTTCATTGTTGACCCTGCATCATCCTCCGTCTCTCCCTTCACCTTTAACCTTTCACCTTTCACCTTTGACCTTTCACCTTTCACCTTTTCGCCATTGACCTCTCCCCCTTCACCTTTCACCTTTGACCTTTCACCTTCCCTCAGCCCCACCAACCTTGATATCGCCAACTCTACCTGCACGCCTCTTTTACTTCCCAGTAACTCGTGCCACTCATCCACTGCCACAATTTTCAAGCTCTTAAAAGTGGCGGGGTAGTCTTTTTGTGCAAGCAACAAATGCAGGCTTTCCGGCGTAATGATAAGTACTTCGGGCATGTGCCTTTTTTGTCTTGCACGTTCATTCACTGGCGTATCACCATTGCGAATACCCACCTGCCATGGTATGCCGAGTTCTGCAATAACCTCTTCCATAGCCCGTGCAATATCTTTTGCAAGTGCACGGAGTGGGGTGAGCCAAAGCAATTGAAGGCCGTTATTTTTTTTGGTTAAATAATTTGTTGGGTTGTTATCTATAAACTGTATCAATGCGCCAAGAAATACAGAGTAGGTTTTACCGAACCCTGTGGGTGCATTTACAATTCCCGAATGGCCGAGTTGTATCTGCGCCCAGGTTTGTTGTTGAAAGGTAAAAGGGGTCCGGTTATGAGAAGATAGCCAGTTGTAAATAGTGGTATGTCCCGGACTCTTTGATGGCTTCATTGCTTTTTAAAAATAGACATTGTAAGTTATTTATTAAGATTAAGAGTGGGCGCAAAAAAAGTCTTTTATTGCTCACAATACACGGTTTGAATGTCAACTGTTGCTCCTTCCCATAAGAATGCCTTGTGCAATCTTATAACCAATTTAAACGCACGGTGACGGGTAACCGTTTAATAAGTGTCGGTAATATGTTTTCTTTTGAGGAGCAATTTTTTTTCAAAAAAATCGACATATTAATTTTTTTTAATCAAAAACTCCGTTACTTTCGTTTTCGGGCTTGCTTGTCCAACTATCTTACAAAACTTCCATCACTAACGCAGTTTATTTACCCCTTTGATTCCTGCAATTATTGTTGCCCATCCTAACTAAAGCTCATATCGTTTAACGATACCCCCCAATTTTAAAATAACAATTTTATAGATTAATGGATTCAATCAGAATGCCTAAAACATTTTTATGCGAATTCATATATAAACTTATATCAAAATAAGAATTACCAGGCAAGTCCACAATTGCCATCATCACCAAAACAAGCTATATGAAGAGTAAATTTATTACCCGCATTACACTCGCCTTTT
>JAYTBG010000012.1:0-2460 GCA_043737055.1 Chitinophagaceae bacterium
GCAACGTTTACACCAACTGGCTTAAAGCTGGTGGAATAACTCGCAAAAGCGTTGATGCGTTTGTTTGCCCTGTACGAAACGCTGAGCTGGTACGTAAGGTTGTTTTCATCTGCATCTGCCACGTAAGACTGATTGCTGTATACGCTATTTTTCAATGCCATCAATGCAGGGTCTGACGTTTGCAATCCACCATAAGTCACCCTTTCGTACAGCACATCTTTTTTGTCGTAATTAAAACGAATGCCCGGCTGCACGTGCAAGCCCTTTATAATTTCCCAATCAACATTGGCAAAAGCAGCAGCACTTTGCGATCTGATGGAAGCCGTTGTGCGGATGCCATACCCTTCAAACAGGCCTGGCGTTTTCCAATTGGCACTGGTGGAGCTTTGAGAGAAGCGCCACTGAGCGGAACCAGATTCTTCGGTACCATCAATCTTTACTTCCTGGTCAATATAGAAGAGCCCCACTACCCCACTCAGATTTGATGCGAACTCACCTGCGTAACGAAACTCCTGCGACCAGTTACGGTGCTTTGCAGGGTTTTGAGATTTTGCCAATGCCTGTAAGCCAGTAAAGTCTCTGTCGTTAGACGGATCCCAGTCCCAATAACGCCATGCAGTGGTAGAAGTGAATGTTCCGGCACCCAACTTCGTATCAAAATTGAGAGATAGGCCACCCAACTCATTGCCCGAATTCCAGGGAACATCATGGTCTATTTTCCGATCAAATGCATTACGACTCGGTAGAGCATATTTTAGGTCTTTAATGATAGAATCGAACTGGCGATAACCCGGGCGTTTGGTTTGCACCACGCCCGCTACTACCTGTGCATATCCATCGGGCTTTTGAATGCTCGCATCTGCAGCCAATATAACAGACGTATTTTCAGAGGCCTTGTACAACAACTGCCCACGAAGACCGAGGTTATTGATGTCGTTGGTATATTTTGTAGTGCGGACATTTTCTACCAACCCATCTCTTTGTGTGCCGGAGAAAGATACCCGGGCAGCAAATTTTTTGCTTAATGCGCCCGTGATGGAACTTTTAGCCTGGATGTATCCGAAATTTCCATAGCTCACTTCAAAGTTGGCACCCGATTTAAAACTTGGTTTCCTTGTGGTGATGTTGATGGCGCCGGCTGTGGTATTTTTCCCAAAAAGGGTACCCTGCGGGCCACGCAACACTTCAATCTGGTCTATATCTATAAAATCTAGTGTTGCAGCGGCAGGACGGGCATAATAAACACCATCTACATAATAACCAACACCAGGATCAAGGCCGTCATTAGTGAGGCCAAATGGTGAACCAAGGCCTCGAATATTGATGCCTGTATTGCGGGGATTAGAAGTATACAACTGTACCGATGGCACCAATTCTTTTACACGATTTACGTTAAAGGCACCTGCATCCTCTACCAGTTTGCCACCCAACACCGTGATGGGTATGGGCACATCCTGCAACACTTCTCTTCTCCGCCTCGATGTGATGAGCACAGTGTCTACCTGGAACAATGGTTGCAATTGTATGAGCAGATTATTTGAACTGCTGTTTTTTATAACAATCTGCCGGTTCTGGAAACCCGCAAACGTCACTACAAGCGTAAACGGAAAATTCTGGTTAACTGTTAGCGTAAAAGCTCCGGTTGCATCCGTTACTGTGCCATTGCTGCTTCCTTTGGCAACAACACTTGCAGAGGGAAGTGCTTCCTGCTTTTCGCCTACCACCCGGCCGGTTAATACCACCGGTTCTTTGGCCTGTGAAAATGCCAACGTTGGTAATAAAACACTTACAATTAAAGTAATTCTTTTCATAATGAGTATAATAAACTTTAGTTAATGACCCCGGTTACCGGGGCGAGCTGTTAAGAATATATGGAAGCAATTTTCACAGCCAGGTCAACATAGAAGTGAAAGCAAGAAGTAATTGGAAGAAGTGTTAGTTTGGAACATGGTGTTGGTTTAAGTTTAAAAAGTTATTTCCTTTTAGTCTATTAGATTAGTAGAGTATTGATTTAAAAAAATAGTTATAAAAGTGTATACAAAATTTTCAGGCTCCAGATTATTACCAGGATACCCAGCAAAATAAAAGAGGTTTTGCGTGGGAGCTTACCCGCTAATTTAGCTGCAAAAGGTGCGGCAATGAAGCCACCGATGATGAGCGCAACAATTGTTTGCAGGTGCGTAACGCCAAGCAGGATAAAAAAAGAAAATGCGCTGGCCAGTGTTACAAAAAACTCTGTAAGACTTACCGTGCCAATAACAAACCTTGGGGTGCGCCCTTTAGTAATGAGCGTTGTAGTTACTATTGGTCCCCAACCGCCCCCACCAAAAGAATCCAGGAAACCGCCTAATCCGGCAAGGGCACCATAGCGCTTAAACTTTTTTGGCGTGTTACTTTTTCGAAAAGCATTTACTAAAATTTTGACGCCTAAAAACAATGTGTAGGCCGCCATAATTGGGC
>JAYTBG010000013.1:0-2452 GCA_043737055.1 Chitinophagaceae bacterium
CATTTTACCTGTTTCGAGTTTTGATAGATCCAGCATCTCATTTACAAGGTTTAACAGGCTTTGCCCGTTGCGGATGATCATGTCTATCCCATTATCTAAATGCTGAACGGGATTGATTTTAACCTGCTGCGCCATACCAAGTATAACGGTTAGGGGTGTCCGGAATTCGTGGGTAATATTGGTGTAGAGTTTGGTTTTTACTGAGTCTAATTCTTTTACTCTTTTAGCTTCAAGCTGTTCGAAATTTAGTTGCGAAGTGAGTTTAGCCCTGTTTACGGTGAACTTAAAATAGGCCCTTATGAGCAAGCCCACCAGTACGATGTAGATTGTATAGGCCCACCAACTACGCCACCAGGGCGGCAATACAGTGATTTGAAGTTCGGCAACCTTATCGCTCCAGACACCTTGGCTGTTGCTGCCCTGCACCTTAAAAATATATTTACCTGGTGGCAGGTGTAAATAAGTTGCTGTGCGGCGGGTGCCACTTTCAACCCATTCTTTATCTACACCTACCAATTGGTAGCGGTATTTATTTTGAGGCGAAGCGGTAAAATCAAGTGATGAAAATTCAAGCGTTAAAATATCCTGTAAATGCGTAAGTGTAATTTGTTTCGATTGCTCTATGGTATTTTTAAGTACTGCCGTTTTATCTCCGGGTAGTATTGGTTGGTTATTGATTAGGATATCTGTAACAAACACAGGGGGTGTAAAGTCTGCCAGCAATATTTCTTTAGGATTAAAAATGTTCAGCCCGTTAACGCCGCCAAAGGCAAGATGGCCATTGGGTAATTTGGCATAAGCGCCGGTATTAAATTCATCATCCTGTAAGCCATTTGCTTTGGTGAAATTGTGAAAGATCCATTTGTTATCGCTGTTATTTTTTGTAGGGCTAAGGCAAAATATTCCCTTGTTGGTGCTGCCCCAAATATTACCATCCTCATCGGGTAATATGCCATATACCACATCATCTGGCAAGCCATCTTTTGCAGTAAGATGAAAAAAATCGCCTGTTGTTTTATCTAGCCTGTTTATGCCACCCCCTTTTGTGGCTATCCATAAATATTTTTCAGGTGCAGCCGGATCATCCAAAAAGCAGGAAACAAAGTTATAGTTGAGTGAATTGCGGTTGTTGCTGTTATTGTAAAACCATTTTATTATGGGTAACCCGTTTTCTTTGCCTAAAAAAATAATTTTGGTAAACCCTTCTGATGTACCGACCCAGAACACTCCCTGCTTATCTTCATATAAAGCAGTGCAAATGGCTGCTGCCTGCATAGGCTTGGTAGTATTGGTGTTTATACTAAAGCTATCCAATCTGCCAGTAACAGTATTTAGGCGGTTGAATATTCCACCCCGGCCGGGAAACCAAATGTTACTTTTGCTATCTTCCAGCATGGGTTGCTTATCTCCCCGACCATTATAATTATTAATTTCTGGATGTGCAGTTAGTTTGCTCAAAGAAGGAATGTAGTTGTAATAACCTTTATTATCGCTTTTTATCCAGTAATCACCCGATCTGGATTTGATGAAATTGTCTACCTCTGTGAGACCGGGAATCATACTGAATGCATTTTTTTTGATCGAATCATTACTTAATCTGCTCCATCCATAGCCAAAATCCCCTAGAAAAATATCATCTGCGTTAACAGGAACGATCCACTTTACACTTGTACCAGGAATTGGACTCCATGTTCTAAATTTATTGCCAGCCGAGTTGTATTTGCGAAGCCCATATCCTACCGAGCCAGACCAGAGTACTCCGGATCTGTCAATAATGAAAGGATAGCATAACCTCGTTGTAGTTTGTGGCAGTGGCTCATTACAGTTTACTGGTTTCCCCGGTTCCCAGTTGTAGACATCATAAAAATATTCTTCACGGTGATGATTTTCCCATAGCTTCTCCTTTTGTTTAAAGATGATATTGCCTGCTGTAGTTTTGTTGACATCAAACAATGGATATACATTTTTGCCATCAGCAAGCAGCAGGTTACTGTTTATTAATTTACTTCCATCCCGGTTTAGATAGCCATTATTGAGCAGGCTGCTGTTCTTTAATTTAATAAAACCATTTTTCGATGGATCGAATCTGTACACCGATCTATCCATACCGCCAATCCAGGTAATTCCGTTCTTGTCTTTTCCCATGCCGTAAACCTGCGTGCCATTGGGTAGGCTAAGCCTGGTAATAACCGGCGCAGTACCTTTTTCAAAAAAGGCATTGGATAGTTCAACAATGTTTAAGCCGGCTGCATCCGTAGCTACAAGTATTTTCCCATCTGGCATTTCCATGAATGCTCGTATGCCATTACCCGAAAGACTAGCGGGGTTTGCGTTGCTGTGTGCAATGCGATAGAATTTTCCACGCTTTTTATCATAAATATTTATACCGGCATTTTCGGTGCCGGCCCATATTCTGCCTTGTGAATCTTCAAAAAGTTTTAGGATAGTGTTG
>JAYTBG010000014.1:0-30447 GCA_043737055.1 Chitinophagaceae bacterium
ATTCTGAGCCGAACTAGTGAAACTGTTAGGACCGGTCCAGCTATAAGTAGCGCCACTTACGGCGGCAGTAGATAAACTAATAGTTGCACCTGCACAATATGGACCGCCGTTGGAAGCTGTTGGGGTTGCTGGTACTGGGGTTACTGTAACAGCTATTAAATTACTTGTTGCCGGGTTTCCGATTGTACAAGGTGTTACATTAGAAGTAAGAAAGAGTGAAATATTATCACCGTTAGCAAGAGTGGAGGTAGTGTATGTAGGGTTTGTAGCAAAGGGAATGTTTAGTCCATTCTTTTGCCATTGATAGGTTGGTGTACCACCATTTGTTATAGTTGTTGCAGAGAATGTGATTGGCAAGCCAGAACATACCACATTTCCTGCCTTATCCGATGAAATGGTTACACTTACGGGTTGTAAAGGATTTACACCTACGTTTATCGTTGATGTGGCCGTACATCCGTTGGCATCTGTAACAACCAAGGTATAGGTCCCCGATGCTGCAATTGTTGGGTTAGAAATTGAAGGGTTTTGTGCTGCACTTGTAAAACTATTTGGTCCTGTCCAGCTATACGCTAACGTACCTGTTCCACCGTTTGCATTTGAAAAAAGATTCAATGTATTGCCTGCACAAATGGGTGCGTTTGAGTTAATGCTGGTAATTGCTATAGCAGTAGGTTGTGTAACGTTAATAGTTCCCGTGAGTGGCCCACAACTGTTTGCATCTGTGATAGTGTATGGAAGATTGTTTCCGGCTAATACCCCGGTAAACACACCTGTAGTGTTGGTTTGGCTGTTAAAAGTGTATGAGATAGATGCTGTACCACCTGAAGCAACCAACGTCACCGTAGCCGTACCTCCATTGCAGAGTATCGCACTGGTAACGGAAGCACTGGTAAAAGACAATGCTGTAGGCTCTGAGATTGTTACAGCTAAGCGCTCTGTAAAAAAGCCATTTACATCTGTTACCACCACTGAGTAATTCCCTGCGGCGAGACCGGTTCTGTCTTCTGGATTGGATGGTCCAGCTAAATCTGACCAATCATAAGTAAATGGTCCATCACCTGAAGCAGTGATGTTAATTGTACCTGTTGAGGCTCCAAAACACAAAACATTTGTTTTTGAGTCGAACACAACCGCTACGGGCAAAAAAAGAGAGCTAGCATCGTTGATGGTTTCTCCGGCATTGTAGGTACGGGAAGCCGACAAATGCGAATTGATCGAAGATGGTCGCTGCCCATGGTAAAAGTTACTGGATTCTTTGACATCCAATTTCGCATAGCTGTCTTTGCTTCCAGACTGAGCTGACACATTAAGCCCGATGCCTACAACCAAATACGCAAGCAACAATGCCAGCTGACAGCTCCGCCGTAGAGAAGTTGGTAAAAAACTATGATTTTTATCAAAAATTCCGAAATTCCCAGGGTAGCTTTTTTTCATATAAAAAAGTTATTGACAATAAAATAAGTATGCTGGAATTTGCGTAGGATGTAGGCAGATGCTGCAACCGGGTGTTGCAAATGTCATCGCCGAATAGTGGAAAGCAAGAGGAGAAGCCTGGAGGGCTTCGCAAATATCATGTGTTAAGAAAAGGGCCAGGCAGTTAATTATTAAAACAGTGACAGCTAGGGGGTTACACTGAAATAACAGGGTAATAGGAGATGGAAGTTTGGCTGGTTCAGAGGATGTTGGGAGAAAAGAGGTATGTTAATTAATGTAAATATTGATTTTATTTGCTTAACAGACAAATAAATTTACTTCCAAACAACCAATCCGTTGATATAATTTAGAATAGTCTGGGCAAAAGTTTATACGCCTGCTGTGTAGTTTAAATTCATTGATTTCCGGAAAACCAATTTCGGCAAGCAATGCAAATTACTAATGATTGAAGCTTACATGCGAATCCCGCTGAACCCATATCAAACCGGGTTACTGACTGGTACATACAAAAACACCTCCCCGGCAAGGGGGAGATGAGTCGTTTGGGGTTTCAGAGAAGGGTTGCTTTATCTTAAAGCACGTGGATCGTTTTCAATAGGAATGTGTTGTCAGGTGCAGTTAGCTGGAGGCGGTAAACACCAGGAGCGATATTTTTAGGAAGTATAAGTGTTTGAAAACTCTGACCAGAAGACACGGAAAGACTGCCGAGCTTTGTGCGTTGGCCATTTATAGCAGTAAGACACACCCGATAATTGCCTGCGTTTGTTACATTCAACTGCAAGTGGGCTTTTTTATCGGGTACCGGATTTGGATAAATATTAAGGGCTTCTACAGCGTTTGCTGCGCCCAGCCGTGCGATGGCGCTGTATTGGATTTTACCGGCCAGGTCTACCCCACGCACCCGGTAAAAATGATCTGCTGTAGTGGAGCGGGTGTCGATGGTACTATAAGTTTTTGCGACAGAGCTGTTGCTGCCGGCCAGTTCTCTCAAAGAAGTAAAGCGCAAAGCATCAATGGAGTATTCTACGACATACTTCACCACATTTGTTTCATTCTCTACTTGCCAGCTTACCAGTATATCATTATTTTTCCGCTGCGCATGGATGGATGTAAAGTGCACGGGCAGTACAGCACCCGAAGAATTTATGTTCCTGTAAATAAGGGTGAACCGGTTTTGCGCTCTTGAAGCAAGATCACTTGTGACTGCGAAATCTATGTCGCTGGTATCATTTAAGCTTACAGGAATATCCTGGTTCAGAAAATTGTCCCTTACAAATGCCATGAGATTGAACGTGTGCAAATTTTCTACAATTAATTGAAGTCGGTAGTTGCGTTGCTGCACATTCCACATTCTAAAATACGTAGTGTCTGTAACGCCTATCAAATTTCTTCTTTCTATTACGAGGTTAGCGGCGCTCCGCACAATGCCAAAGTTTTCACCAAAGTTGCTCATCTTCCAAATGTCATAGCCATCCACAGCATTGCTGTAATTGGCGTCGTAATTGGTCATGTTGCCGTCCATTAATGTAGCGCCATTGGCATCAACAATCATCAGGTTAGCCCTCATTCTTACTTGCGAGATGCCCGGCGTAAACAGGCTTATTACCAGAATTGCAGTAAAGCTGATGCGAATGCACGCAGCCTTAGTCAGGGTAAAGTTTCTCATTGGTTAGGTTTTGTTTTTAAAAGGATGGATGGAATTGACTGCAAATATTGTGTATATAAAACCTGTCTAATTAGTGATATCTGCAATCTTTTGTAGTTATTCTTCGATCGGAAAAATACGTGGGGATCTTACCACAGATGGGTGCGGTGCTGGCTGTAGTGATCAAACCGTAGAGGCTTTGAGCTACTAATAAATAGTAATCAGGCCTAAGGAGAGGCCTGCAGCAGTGAAAACAATTTGGAAATTAAGCGGAGGCTGTGGCGGAGTGCTTTTTTAAAGTAATGCTGGTATCTATATTTCGGATATCTTCTTCCGTTATTACATCGTTGATGTCATTTAAATGACGATGTATTTTTTGTTTGGTCAATTCGTCTGTGAAGGCCTGTAGAATTGAACTGCGCAACCTTGAATGAGCGGGCTCCTGTAAAGATGTAGAGTGCTGTTTCATAAATTTTTTGTATTGGGCCGACAATGTAGCATCATAATATCTTAAAACAAACTATGTATGTACATGGTAACAATTAGGTAACATAAATTTAATGTTGCGTAAAGTGAACAAAGTTTCCTTAATTAAATTGTGATTTCAATTGTACAATTAAATCCTCCATAATCAATGTTTCCTTTCCCCTTTTAATTTAATTTGAGCTCACCTAAAATTTACAAATCATCGTTCAAACCATGAAAAAGGTCTTTCTTTCCATTTTTGTATCTATCGCACTAGGAGTATCGGCACAGGAGCCCTTGGGTAAACTTACTGTCGAAAAAATTATGCGTCATCCCAGTTGGATGGGCACTTCGCCCGCTGCACCACAATGGGCATCTGATGGCAATCTTTATTTTAACTGGAACCCTAACCGTGGGCCGGCAGATTCTTTGTATTTCATTAGCAAAATTGACCCTGAGCCCCGCAAAGCCAGCCTTGCGCAAAAACAAAATCTCGTATGGGAAAATAGCAAAGTATATAACCAGCTTCGCACTGCTTAGTGTTATGCGCATAACGGAGACATCTATTACACCGTGGTAAAAACGGGAAAAACAATCCGCATTGTTCGCACCCCGGACATAGAAACTAATCCGCAGTTTTCCTTCAATGACAGTATGCTCGTTTACCAACGTACTCAAAATCTATTTGCATGGAACGTTGCTACCGGTGAAACCATGCAGCTCACCAGGATACAACCCGGTACTGCCGCTGCGCCCCGGGGCAGCAATGCAAAAGAAACTGAGAACGCACAAGAGAAATGGCTAAAGCAAGATCAACTTCAAACCTTTACCATCTTGCGGGAGCGCAAAGAAAAAAAAGACGCCACCGATGCTTACAATAACAAGCTGCCAAAAGAAGCTTCTCTAAAACTGATAAACATTGAAGACAAAAATCTTCAAAACCTTTCCATCAGTGCAGATGGGCGCTTCATCTGTTTCCGGCTTTTTAAATCGTCTGCCAACAACAAGGGTAGCATTGTACCAAGCTATGTTACCGAGTCTGGCTTTACCACTGATATTACCGCAAGAACTAAAGTGGGCCAGCAAGCTGGCAGCTCAGAACTCTTTGTTTACGACCGCCTTGCCGATAGCCTCATTAGCATGAATAACTCTGCTTTGCCAGGATTGCAGGACGCTCCTGATTTTGCCAAAGAATACCCCGGTAAACCGACTGAAAAAGCGCTGACAAGAGTTACCAATTTCAACAAAGCTACATGGTCGTCCACCGGCCATACCTTGTTGGTAGATGTGCGCTCTTTGGATAACAAAGACCGTTGGTTAGCTACCTGGCAAGGTACCGGCAGCAAACTGTTACCCCTAAACAGGCAACGGGATGAAGCATGGGTGGGAGGTCCGGGTAATTTTGCACGTGGCTGGATTGATCACAATACCATTTGGTTTCTATCGGAGGCCAGCGGTTACAGCCATCTATACAGCATCAATGTAAACAGCGGTGTAAAGCGTGCTCTCACAACTGGTAGTTACGAAGTGGAAGAGGCACGGCTTTCCAAAGACAAAAAGTTTTTTTACATCAGTAGCAGTGAGGTGCATCCTGGCGAAAGGCATTTTTATCGCTTGCCCGTAGCGGGTGGCCCTGCCGTTAGACTTACCACAATGGAGGGCAACAACGAAGTAGTTTTGTCGCCGGACGAAAAATCACTGGCCATCCTTTATTCTTACAGTAACAAACCGACAGAGCTTTTTTGGCAAGAAAACAGCGCAGGTAAAAAAGCAACGCAGCTCACCAACAAGGCTCAAAGCGAAGAATTTAAAACCTACCCATGGCGGGACCCTACCCTTATTAAAATTAAAGCAACAGACGGAGCATCAGTGTATGCAAGGCTGTATAAACCAACCACGCCACATACCAGCAAGCCAGCTGTCATTTTTGTACATGGTGCGGGGTATTTACAAAATGTACACAAGTGGTGGAGCACCTATTTCAGAGAGTACATGTTTCATAATTTATTGGCAGATGAAGGCTACACCGTTTTAGATATAGACTATCGTGGCAGTGCCGGTTATGGCAGAGATTGGCGCACCGGTATCTATCGGCACATGGGCGGCAAAGACCTCACTGACCAGCTAGATGCTGCCCGCTTTTTAACCGATAGCCTGGGCATTGATAAAAATCGGATTGGCATTTATGGAGGTTCTTATGGAGGCTTTATTACGTTGATGGCGATGTTTACAAAACCGGGAGTATTTGCCGCAGGTGCCGCACTGAGGCCGGTTACGGACTGGGCCAATTATAACCATGGGTATACAGCCAATATTTTGAATGAGCCGTTTACAGACAGCATTGCTTACCGAAAAAGTTCGCCTTTGTATTACGCTGATGGCTTGCAAGGTCACCTACTTATGTGCCACGGTATGCTCGATGTAAATGTGCACTATCAGGACGTCGTAAAACTCACACAACGACTAATTGAACTGAAAAAAGATAACTGGGAATTGGCATCTTACCCTATGGAGGATCATGGGTTTGTAGAATCTACGAGTTGGACAGATGAATACAAACGCATATTCAAACTATTTGAAACCGTCTTAAAAAAATAACTGCCAGTTTTCGTTATTAAAAATCCCAACTCAGCGTTGGTTTTTTTAGTTTGTTTAACACTCATTACCATCACCCATGTTAAACGCTTGTATGCATTGCGGGTCTATTATACATGCGGCCTTAACTAAAAGGCAAAGCAATCAAACTATAAAAAGCTAAAACTCAGATTATGAAAAAGATATTACTTCCAGCCACCCTTTTTGCTGCCATACTATTTTCTGCTTGTAGCAGTAAAAAAGAGGAGTCTACCAGGGACATGGTATTTCTAAATGATTCTCTTTACAGGAATAGTGTTAATACAGACACCGCTGCTTTTGTAGAAGAGGTAGCGGAAGAAGCTGCTCCTTACGTAGCCAGCCGTCCTGCACCTGTAAGCAGGCCAGTAGCTCAAAAATCAAGAACGGTAAGCAACAAGAGACAGCCCGTTTACGAACCTGCCCCTGTAGTAGTGAATCCTGTTGAGACACCTAGCCCTGCACCTCAAACCACACCAGCAACAGGCACCGGGACGGAAACAGCAGCAGGATCTGGTACTTCAACCGGAGCCGAAGCAGAAACCGCCCCTAAAAAAACCGGGATGAGTAAAGGTGCAAAAGGAGCCATTATTGGTGGTGTAGGTGGAGCAGTAGCAGGAGCCGTATTGGGCAAAAATGGTAAGGGAGCTGTTATTGGCGGTGTTATCGGAGCAGCGGGTGGTTACATCCTTGGCCGCAAAAAAGACAAGGCTGATGGCCGGGTGGGAAACTACCAGGATTCCATTAATCAGTAACTGATAATTTAAGATTCCTTTCAGCAGGATGCTAAATAAAATAATATAGGGCAAAGACCATCGCTGGTCTTTGCCCTATTGTTTTCAATACACTCTCCTTTGATGATAAACGGGTGCCTGCTCTAATCTTCTTAACCATCTTGCCAAGATTGAAAGCATTTCTACAGTGTAAAAAACATCTATTTCGGCAGGATAATTTTTTAAAACACAAAGTTGAAGGAGAGCATCAAAACTCAACCGAAATGGACACCGCATCACCCGGTGAGTAGTTACCTGCAGGAGAAGTTGCCAGTACCAGCCACGCTCCCACCTGCACATGCACCAGGTAATGGCTACCCATAAAACGGACAAGTTTTATGGTGCCCTCTAATGCAAATTTTCCCGAGGCAAATAGCTTTACCCGCTCTGGCCTTACGTAAAAGGTAGATGAGGAGCCTTTTGCAGCAAGGCAACTATTAAATAGCGGGTGGCCTACCGATACCATGTTGTAGTTGCCGGTAAGGCTTGCTACATATTCGTTGCGAGGCTCGTAATAAATTTCCCGGGGAGATCCATGTTGTACCTGCCTGCCGCCTTGCAGCACCAATATCTGTTGGGCCCAGGATAAAATGTCTGTAGCATCATGAGATACCAATATACAGGTTAGCTGAAATTCTTCTGAAAGTTCATGCAGCACCGCCTGCATAAGTTTTTTATGTGAAGCGTCAAGGTTAGAAAAAGGTTCATCAAGCAAAAGCAATTGAGGCACTGCTAATAAAATTCTAGCCAGTGCAATGCGTTGTTTTTCGCCGCCTGAAAGTTCGTCGCTCCAGCGATGTTGCAGGTGGTCTATTTTGCAAATTTGCAATATCCGTTGTGCAGTGTCTTCCTCCATTCGGCTAGCCATACTCAGTATGTCGTGCACACGGTAGTTATTGCGCAGCTCAAAATGTTGACTCAAATAGCCTATTTTTTTATGGCCGGCTATCAGCACTTCATCGGGGCCTTTTACTTTTTCATTATCAAAAATGATAGTACCTGCGTCCGGCTGTATCAAGCCGCCCACCATTTTGAGAAGTGTTGTTTTGCCGGAACCCGTTTCTCCCACAATAGCTAATTGTTCGCCCTGATCGATCGTAAATGAAATTTCATTTACTACGCTTCGGTTCTCCAATTCCTTGCGCAAAGCCTCCACTGTAAGTAACGCCATTTCACAAAAATAATCATTCGGGTAGAAAAGGTTGCAGGGTTGCGCAGGCGCGGTATAACAACAACAGGCGTTTTTGAATTGACTCCCTCCAAGTCTTTCGATAGCGAAGGAAAGACCCCGGGGTAAAAGTTGGTTTTGGGGGCCAAAGTATTACTCCGTTGGAAAAACGAAATCACTCTATAAAAAACAAAAAAGCTGCAATCACAAGGACTGCAGCTTGATGGAGGCTTAGGGGAACCCCTTGATGATGTTATAATTTCTGCATCTTCCCCTGAAAGTGCACCTCGTCATTTTGAATAGAAACATGGTACAATCCTCTTGGCATTACCGGAAGATTGTTTAACTGAATCGCATTAAACCCTTTGGTTACGGCAATAGTTTTTGTAAATAAAACCTGGCCATTGATGTTGCGAATTTGCAAGCTAGCTGTGGCAGGCTTTGTGGCACTAAATGATGCTGTAAAACTATTTGTAAATGGATTGGGGTACAATTCAAACGCCGCTGCTGTTCCGCCCATATTCAATCGAACGATGGGAGATATTACAGACTTACCATCTGCATCTACCTGGCGCAGCCTGTAATACACATACCCTGCACCACTAAAGGCATCGTTGTACAGGTAGCTTTTGCCGGTACTACTGTTACCAGCGCCTTGTACTTTACCTACCACTTTAAAATCTTTGCCATTGATACTGCGCATCACATCAAAATGATCATTGTTTATCTCTTGAGTGGTTTGCCAGTCAAGGCTACTCATGCCATTGTTATATTTACCATTAAAAGCCACAAGTGTTACGGGCAGGGGTCCACAAGCGGTTACAACCAGGGTATAGTCGTTAAAGAAGGTACAACCAGCAGCAGCAAGCCCTGCCTGCGAGGTTGCTACAACTAACCGGTATTTATACCCGTTCATGTTGGAGAACACAGTACCAAGATTGAAAGAAAGCGTGTAGGTATTTCCCATAAATACTGATTGGGCCGGTCCTCCAATATTGTTGAAAGTGGCGCCACCATCTGTACTTAGCTGATATTGATACCAGGTGTTGGTCTGAGTTGCATCCGTAACGGTAAAGTCTACCGCCCCTTCGCTGCCTTCACACACGGTTGTGAGGCCGTTTATTGCAATCTGCGACTGACACACATTAATAGAGATATCATCCAGGCCAAGATCATTTCCGCTTGCAACAGCCGTAGCATTTACTACTGAAAGATCTACTGTACTGGTTGTAGCAACAAAAGAGCCGCCTACTTTTACCCATGTAGGGGTGGCCTGGTATGCCACCGGCCCTGAATTGCCGATAACTGTACCATTTACTTTAAAAGAAATGTTTGGTTCAGATCCCGGGTTCGCAGCTGGATGACCTGACGGTAGCAAATTAATTACCCAAGCAGAAAACTCGTAGGTTGCTCCAATACATACCGGGATAGATTTGATGTTGTAGAACACGGGGCTAGCGGAGGTATTGGGGGCGCCGTTAACCGCCATAAAATAACCACCATCGCCAGTATGGTCAGCACCTTTCCACTGAGGCTTGATGCAATTAGAACCACTGGCATCGCCGATGATTTTAAGAATACTGTACCTGGTTTCCGGTGATAAGCCATTGGGAGCAGCGGTGTAGACGTAGTCTGAACATGGAATTGCAGTCCCTGAGCTGGTACAACCCGCAAGGGCGTTGCCTACATTGTTTAAAGGGCTGTAAGAATGGTTACCGCTTTGCAGACAATTGTTTGCTGAAGTATTTACTGTAATAAAAGGGGTGCTAAATGTACCTTTTGCGCCCAGGAGATTTGGACCCTTGTTTCCATTACATTGCGCCGATGCTGATGTGCTACATAATGACATAGCCGCCATCATAAAAAGATAGAACTTTTTCATTCTTCGTGGTTTGAGGTTTAAATAATTTGTAAACGGCGATACAAAAGATATCTGGAAGAAGGTTCTAAGAGGAAATGGAGAGGTATGGAACTGTTAGGACAGTTGCGCTGTGTATTTCGAGAGATATTAAATTGGAGGGGAAGATTGTTTCTTGTGTGATGTAAAAATGTGTAAAATATTTGAACCGGACAAATTATTTTTTACGGAACTAGAGAATTGCGGCAAAATGACCTTGAGCTATCCTCTCTTCCATCGTTGGTAAGCGGTGCTTTTTAACATGAAAACTGCTACTCAAAACAGTTCTTTTACTAGCTATTGCAAACGAAGAAGCTGTGGATTTATCACAAGCGATACCGGCAGCATAGTACAACAGGATCCTGTTACATTAATTTCGCCGAAATAACTTATTCCGTATCGGCCTGGCTGTACCCATTATTTTCTTCGTCCTCCTCACCCAGCAATTCATTATCATCATCCAGCTCGGCACCCGGAATATCAAGCTCATCGCCACTAAAGTCAACCCCTGTGCTTGCTCCCTGCAAAAGCTCACCATCCTCGTATGTGCTGTCGAGCATGGAACGAGAGATGTTATTGTGTTCGTCAGACAATCCGTTGTCTATGCTTTCATCAAGTAGTGCCCTCTCTTCAGGGGTAACGTTTGCGTCCATTTCTTCATCTCTTTCTGGTGAATTTTTTTCTGTATTCATCATGTATGCTTTTAAAATATCGAAACACAAAGTAGTGCATAAGGGCATCGAATCTATCCCATTTTATCCAGGTGCAATCACCGTACCACTCCCAACCCTGTTTGTTTTAATTGTGCATATCACGGGTGAACGGAGCACCCTGCCTCAGGCAACTGCAGGCCAAATTTTAAAAAACTACCTTCGCGGCATATTTTTCTTTATGACTTTTGACGATCTGAATTTAAACAGCCCTTTATTAACGGCACTAGATGAATTGGGCTATACAAATCCGACCACCATACAACATCGGGTATACCCGGTGGTAATGTCTGGCCGGGATGTATGCGGCATTGCACAAACAGGAACGGGCAAAACATTTGCCTACCTGCTTCCCTGCCTCAGGTTGTGGAAATTTAGTAAGGTTAAAGCTCCCCAGATTCTGATTATCGTTCCCACCCGGGAACTTGTCGCACAGGTGGTGCAGGCTGTAAAAGAGCTAACCCCTTACATGAGCCTTGTAGTTATCGGTGTTTATGGTGGCGTAAATATCAATACCCAAAAGATTGAAGTAGAAAAAGGCGTAGACGTATTGGTAGCTACCCCCGGCAGACTATACGACCTTGCTATGAGTGGCGCCGTAAAAGTAAAGTCGATTAAAAGGCTGGTAATAGACGAGGTAGACGAAATGCTTAACCTTGGCTTTAGAACTCAGTTGAAGAATATTTTAGACTTGTTGCCACAGAAAAGACAGAACCTGATGTTCTCTGCAACCATCACCAATGATGTCGAGGCGCTGATGAATATGTACTTCAATAATCCAGTGAGAGTAGAGGCAGCTCCCACCGGCACCCCCCTTGAAAATATTGTTCAAACGGGTTATGAGGTTCCAAACTTTTATACCAAAGTGAACCTTCTTCACCTGTTGCTTACCCACGACGAAAGCATGACCAAGGTGCTCGTGTTTGCTGCCACCAAGAAATTAGCTGACGATCTTTATGAACAACTCGAAGCAAAGTTTCCCGGCACAGCAGGCGTAATACATTCCAATAAGGAACAAAATCATCGATTTAACACCGTCAAACAATTTCAGGAAGGGAACTACCGCTTCATCATAGCAACAGATATTGTTGCACGGGGCATAGACATTGCGGAAGTAACCCATGTAATAAATTTCGATACCCCTGAGGTACCGGAAAATTACATTCATCGTATTGGCCGTACAGGACGGGCAGACAAAGAAGGTATTGCAATCACCTTTTTTACTCCCAAAGAAAAGCCCTTGTTAGAGGCAATTGAGGCACTGATGAAATACCAGGTTCCGGTAGCGGCTTTGCCCGGCACCCTAATTATTTCAGAGGTTTTAACTGAAGATGAAATACCGAAACCTTACATGAAAACCATCCAGCTGAAACTTCCAAAAAAAGAAGATGTTGGACCTGCCTTTCATAAAAAATCTGCTAAAAACAGTAAGGTAAATCATGTGGTAAGTAAGCGTGACCGCATGATGAAAAAATACGGAAAACCAAAAACCCGGGGGCAGAAAAAATAACTACAAAACTGTTTCACCTTGCAAGACAGCCTGCTTCATTTTTTTGAAAGATATTCCCAGGTAGCCATGTTAAGCAGTATAGCGTTGAGCATACTGATTGCCATTGTGGGTGTAGTGCCAAGTGTTTTTATAACCGCAGCCAATATTTTGTTTTTCGGTTTTTGGCCAGGCACACTGATATCGCTTTTGGGAGAAGCGGCTGGCGCTGCCGTAGCATTTGCTATTTACAGAGCAGGGTTTAAAAATATTTCTGAAGATAAGCTCCAACGATTTCCACGGTTAAAACAATTGGTAACAACCCCGGCCTCCAAAGCGGCTTACGTCATTTTCTCACTCAGGTTACTGCCCTTTGTGCCTTCTGGTCTTGTTACATTTGCCGCGGCTATAGGTAAGATTTCTTTTGTTGGTTTTGTGCTTGCCAGTTCTTTGGGAAAGATACCGGCGCTTCTTATTGAAGCCTATGCGGTAAAAGAAGTGACTTCATTTGGATGGCAGGGTAAGCTCATTTTAGCAGTGATAGCTACTGCACTATTGATTTGGATATTTCGAAAGAAAACTCCGGCATCATCCGATTAGAATAACCTGCGCTACTATTCATGTGTTGCTTTCCGGCCGGGGCACTATCATGTGTAGTGCATTGGTAACAATAGCTGCTTTAACCTCGTAAAGTTTGCCCAAATATTCCCCATCTACCTGGAAGTGGGCCCGGTGTTTTGAGCGTATTGTAAGGCTATTTGTCTGAAATATTTCGGTCTTGGCAGGATTAATATCTGCGTGAGAAAAGGTCATCTTGTAGATCTCGTGCAAGGAGATTTTTTTGATTGCAATAACCTCAAACAATTCATCTTCGAGGTTGCCTATGGGATTTATCACAGCGCCACTTCCATATTTAGTACCATTGGCAATCACAATCATAGCGGCATTAATGTTCACCGCCTGTCCGTCAATCTCCATCCTCACCTGCATCGTAGGGTTGCTGAATAATACTTTTACGGACGCTTTTAAATAGCCCCACATGCCCCGTCTTTTTTGGGTTTCAAACTTTTTTATCAGGAAGGCGTTAAAGCCGATATCGCTTAAATGAACACACAAATGATCATTCACCTTGGTCACATGAATGTGTTTTAATTCACCTTCTACAAGAACGGCAAGTGCCTCTGCTGGTTTTTCGCTAATCCCCAATTCCTTCGCCAGCCCATTGGCAGATCCGGCTGGTAATATTCCGATTGGGATATTTTTTTGCAGCAGGCATTCTGCCACCAGCTTTATGGTACCATCTCCACCCACCGCCACTACCCTATCCGGGGTAAATGCAGTAATGGCTTTTTTAATGGCGCCAGCGTCACAATCTGGGGTGAGTTCGAACAATTCTATCACGTGCGTTAGAGAAGCAAAATATTCCTTTATCAACTCTGGCCAGTTCTTGTTGTTGTTGCCAGAACCCGGATTGATAACAAACAGAAATTTCAGCTTTATTTTATCTGGCATAAATTTTTCTCGGAGTTACGTACTTGCAAAGCAAATAATAGTGATGTAATTTTTAATCAACCCTACTCTTACCTATTTTACATGTTCAACACATGACGACAAAAACAATAACCAATTATGACGCCAACATTAAAGTGTACCACGGTTACGGCCATATGCATAACCTCGTTGTTTATGGCCATGTTTTAAAAGGCAAACCAGCACAACGTGGAAGACTTACCCACAACATTATTACAAATATGATTGGGCTTATCAGGTTGTTTTTTGTACAACCTCTTGCTGCTGTAAAAGTACAGCTCAAGTGGAACGACCAGCATTTTGAGACCCTTACCGAGGCGGATGGCTTTTTTAAATTTGAATGGGAGTCCGAGGCCTCGGTACCTGCAGGCTGGCATCCGGTAACGGTAACACTGGCGAGCGAAAGTGCCTCTCCGATAAAAGGCGAAGGAAAACTATTTGTGCCCCACAAAACGCAGTATGCTTTCATATCAGACATTGATGATACGGTTTTGGTCTCTCACTCTGCTAGTAAGTTTAAAAGATTGCGGGTACTGTTTACCAAAAACCCACACAGCCGAAAGGCTTTTGAAGATGTGGTGCAACATTACCACCTCCTGTCTACCGCCAACACAGAACCAGACGTGCCTAATCCATTTTTCTACGTATCCAGCAGCGAATGGAATCTCTACGATGACCTCAATGAATTTTTTAAACACAATGGTTTGCCCAAAGGCGCCTTCCTGCTAAACGAAATAAAGAAATGGCACCAGCTATTTAAAACAGGCAAAACAAAACACCATGGCAAATTGATTAGGGTTGCGAGGATTATGGATGTTTTCCCTATTCAGCGTTTCGTATTATTCGGCGATAACTCCCAAAGTGACCCTGACATATATGCTGCAATTGCCCAAAAGTATTCCCAGAAAATTGTGGCTATCTACATCCGCAACATTAAAAATGACCATAAGGAGCATACACTTCAGGCACTTGGGGCTATAGAGAATAAAGAGATTCACACATGCGTATTTGAGGATAACGAAGAGGCTATTCGCCACTCAAGAGCAATTGGTTTAATTGTCTAGCTTACTTTGAAAGAACATTGAATTTAAAAACTGTTCATTGATGGAAACAAAAATAGAGGTGATTGCTCACCTCTATTCAACTAAGATGGAAACCCGTTAAAACGCAAGCAATGCAACAATGGCCATGCAGGCATAGAAACCCACGATGATGCCAATAGCTTGCAGTGTGTCCACCACGGGAGCGGGGTAATTTTTTTTCATAACTAACATTTTTTTTTAAATAAAAAAGAAAGTAATTACAGGAACCCTGGAATAATGTGGTGTTTAAATTGGGAGGTAGACAAGGAGTGGTTAATCTGGAATTGGATTGGAATTGCGAAGATAGAGAAATAAAATAATACCAAGATTTTTTAAAGGAAATTTTTTGCTGCAAGCCCACTGAAAGGACGATTCTCCCCGGGATGGCGACTGCATCCTGTTCAATAAGGGCTACAATGCCTATTTAGAATTTGCAAATACAAATACGTCCATCAGATCCGCCTCCTTGTTCACATTGAGTTTGTTCCCCTTTATGAATTGCTCTATGTCTTTTTTGGGAAACAACTTGCTTATATTTTTCTTATTTGCTTCCATGAACTTACCTTTCAGGTCGCTAATGTAGTAGGTTGTTTCTCTTGTAAATACGTACTCCTCGTTGGCATCGAGCCTATAATTGGTGGCCCCTAAAAGTAGTCCCTGGGTAACAATGTTTTGCGTAGGTGAGCTAATGCCATATGCGCCCACCCTATCTGTTTGAACCAATTTTAGCGTGCGCCTGGCGGCAAGACGGGCCCGGAAAGAAGTAGCCACCCACTCAAAATACATGTTGTCGTAAAAAAAAGTATCCGTAGAGGTACTGATGTATTTAACATCTGCGGCGTTGCCAATTAAAACAGTATCGCCCTTCTCGTCGATGTATTTTACAGCGTTGGCAAAATAGTCGAAGTTCAGGCGGGCACTGGCAACTTCGCCATCTTTAAGGTACACTTTACCCCTGGTAAATGTGGGGAACTTGTATTGTGAAGTTTCAAAAAAGTCGGCAGCCTTCTCGCCTTTTACCCTGATGGTTTCCACACTTTGTGCATTGAGCTGGCTAAAGGCTACAGAAAAAAGCAGAAAAGTAAACGAAATCTTCATCATATATATTTGCTCAAATATAGCCAAGTTTGGCTTTTGTGGCTATGGCCAAACCACTAGATCTTCATTTACAGATAAGTCAGCAATTTTGGCTCCATCAACTGAATTATTCACAATCAATTGATTGGGAACTTTTGCCACCGCTTTGCGTTTAGCGATGTAGACTACAAATTTTTTTAAACATGAAACGTTTTCCAAATTCAGCAATGGGTGCATTTAGACTCATTGGTATTTTAGAGGGCATATCCTACCTGCTCCTGCTCCTGGTGGCGATGCCACTTAAGTATATAGCTGGCATCAATTGGCCGGTAAAATATGTAGGCTGGGCCCATGGCTTACTGTTTGTATGTTTTTGCCTTTTACTCATCACTGTATGGATCAAATACCGGTGGAGTTTCTTTAGAACAGCGCTTGCATTTGTTGCCTCTCTATTGCCTTTTGGCACGTTTGTGCTAGAAAAGAACTTGCAAAATACCTATCCTACATCCTAAACATATTTGCAGTATGCAGGCAATCAGTCGCACTGACTGATATGACCTCCATCATAGAATTTGGAGAAGACCTTTCCTACTTTGTTGGATTATTTAAACCTTAAACATTTTTTATGCACAAAAGAATTCTAGCACTTTCATTTCTGTTGCCAATGTTATGGAGCTGTGATGGTGACAGCGAAAACAAGCAATCCGGCAGCACCGTTAGTAACATAGAGTCAGCAGTTGGCCAGTCTGCTGTAAAGGATGATATCTCTCAAAAAAATGTGGTGCAGGTGGCAGTAGGCAGCGTCGACCACACAACACTTGTGAAGGCAGTACAAGCCGCCACTCTTTCAGATGCCCTGAGTAACACAGGACCCTTTACTGTATTTGCCCCCACCAATGCAGCATTTGATAAATTACCGAAAGGCACTGTAGAAAATTTGTTGAAGCCCGAAAGTAAAGATGCCCTGACTGACATCTTGCAATACCATGTCTCCCTTGGAGTGTACAAGGCAAATGCTTTACAAGACGGCCAGGTACTCGGGCAGGTAAACGGTGGCAACGTTACTGTCTCTGTTAAAGATGGAAAAATCATGATCGGGGGTGCTACGATTATAGCATCAATACCGGCATCAAACGGCATTGTGCATGTAATAGATGGCGTACTACTACCACCCAAACAATAAAATATTACAGCCTAAAAAAGGGGCATCTCTAATTGATGCCCCTTCCTATGAAGTGGAGTTTCGTAGGAAAGGTTTTATTTGGAGAGAGGGGATTTCAACTTAATCTGAATGATGGTAGCAATACTTTGTGCCCGTTGCTTAGCAAGAGAAGCTTTTTCTCCTTCAAAGTAGGCATCTACCGTTTCGTTGAAAAGCTGTAACCAGCGGTTGAAAAATTTCTTCTCCAAAGGAACCAGCTTATTTATATTGATGTGTTTCTTCAAAGCATTACCCTTGTATCCACCGGTGTAAAACAAGGCATTGTTCCAAAAGGCAATTATTACCGGAATATGTTTTTCCCAGTTTACTTTCATAACATCTGTAAAAATGAACCCAACCATGGGATCCACTTTTATCTTTTCGTAAAAACGATCTACCATAAGTTGTACATCCTCGCTTCCTGTAATGTCTTTTTTCATAGTCCCGTTTTATCAATGGCATAAAATGGAAGCGATGGTGGTCATAACTTCTTCGGGTGCCTTTCGCTCTATCATGGGAAACAACTCCCTGTCTTCACGCCTGATATGATTCTCCAACATTTGCCCAATGCTATCCAGGTAAACTACATCTGCTGCATGCCGAGGGAGAGATTGAAAAAGATCTCGTAATAACTCGTGCTCGGCTAAAATTTGTTCTAATGCTATATCCAACTCCGGATCGATATTTCTCAGCATGTTAAAGATTTTTTCTTCTGCTTCAAAATGAGGCAGCAGATCTGAAGCAAAAAATGTAAGCGCATGCAGGGTTTTACCTGAAGCATCAGTAGGCATGCCAATATAATCGGGAGCTGATAATTTTAGCATTTGGGCCAGCAACAGGGCACGATGATGCTGCCGGGACAATGGAATTAATGATGGGTGGCGTTTCATTGGAGTACGTAATTATAGTATGATAAAATAGCTAAAGATCTTTTGACTTGAACTGGCGTAAAGACCAGTAGATTGGCAAACAAATCCAAAGTGATAAGACCAGTATTGTAAAGGCAATACCCATGGTACTCCCGAAAAATTGTTTAAAAACTGCACCCGTATAGCCCAGCATGGCTGCCACATCCATTTGTAGCATAATTAAAATTCTACCAAGATCTATAGGGTTGAAAGCGGTAATAGCTATCATGGGTTTTTCCATAGGATAGTCTGCAAATTGAAACAGCAATAGCAAAACCAGTCCATCGAAAAGCACTGAGAAATAGAGCCAGAGTATGATAACTGATCCTACGCCCTTTGCCTTGTCTCTCATCTTAACAGCAGCCAGCATGGCTATTCCAACGAAAATAATGCTGAGAAATACACCGACGAGGCACATGAGGAGCCCGAGTAAATTCGGATGATAAATTAATAGCGGAACGCCAGCACCAATGACAAAGGCAAGGCTTAAGGAAATGATGAGGCCAGCGTATAAACTAAGCCATATTGTTTTTCTCTGCAGTGGCTGGCTTACCAGGAGCTCTACAAACTCATTACTGTTGTATATATATATAGTAGAAAAAATAATGCAGACGAGCGGTATTATCAGCAAAATAATATTCAATAAACTTAGCAGTCCCTTGTTTGCATTATCCTCAAGGCCGAAAACGCTCATGCTCGTTATAAAAAGTACAGCGGTATAAACAAGCACAATCCTGTTTCGCAACATATCGCCGGTCACATATTTGATAATCTTTTTCATCATTTACTCTTTAACATCACCTGTGCAATAGCTCTTGTAAGTTTTTCCTCACCAGTATCTGCTCTCAAACTTTCAATGCTTTTTAAAAAACGCAACTGCCCATCTTGCATATACATTATTTGTGTTACCATGTCGTCCAGGTCGCTCAATACATGCGAAGTAATCATCACTAATTTACCGGCTTGTTTTTCTTTAGTGATTTTGTCTTTTAATATTTCTGACGCCACAGGGTCGAGCCCTGCTGTAGGCTCATCTAAAATGAGCACAGCAGGGTTAAATAAAAATGCGAGGGCAGCGCTTACTTTTTGACGTGTGCCACCTGAAAGGGTTCGCATCCTTTTATGCAAAAGTTTTCCCAGCTCAAATCTTTCTACCAGCTCTTCATCTGATTTACCCTTGAAAGAACGGATGTCCTTCATCATACTAAGGACTTGTCCTATAGTCATATTTTCCGGATAGCGACCCGTTTGGGGCATATATCCAATGTCTTGTCTGTATAGCCAGTTATGTAAAATGTTTTTGCCCTGAAAAGTTATGAAACCACTGTCTGGCACCACCATACCAAGTATAGACTTAATGAGCGTGGTTTTGCCGCTACCGTTTGGCCCGATCAGTGCCATGCACTCACCCCGGGTACAAGTAGCCGACACGTTGTCTAACGCCTTTAACTTTCCGAACTGCTTGGTTACATTATTTGCAATAATCATTATAAACATTTTGTATCTATTCCGTGGCCAGCAGTTAGCAGAAAGATTTTTTAAAACATTGTCAAAACCGCTGTCGGGGCCTACAGCCGCCAACAGGGTGATCAAAACGCCTTCCTCATCAACGGAGCGTCATCTTTCAAATTCTCCGGTGTGAGACTTGGGATTATTTTCTCCGTTTTGTCCAGCAGGGAAGTGATGAAACTTCTAAACAAAATCATAGCGGACGGGTACTTTTCTACGATCATAGAATACATACTCACTGGCCGGTAAGAAACATCTCCGATCCTGTCTTTATCAAGATCATAGCCCTGGTATTTATCCCAGTAATTATTTTTGAAAGTGTTTTGCACCAACGATCCATTGGTCCCAATGTCAAAAGTGTTTCCTGCGAAATTGTTTTTTTCTAAAACAACATCCATGCAACTCGCCTGGATCTTTAAAGCCCAGCCATTATTCTCAAAACTATTGTACGACATGTAAATGCGGTTGGCTCCTTCCATAAAAATGCCGCTGGTGTTTTTAGAAAAATGATTTCCCTGCATGTATCCATCAGAAATCTCCTTTAATAAAATGCCATGCGAAGCATCTCCCCAGTTCTCTTCAAAGAAATTATTGAACATTTTAATCCTGTTGCTAAACATCACCGATACACCTGAACCATTATTGGTAAAAACATTGCTGATGTAACTGTCGTCGTTCGAAAACATGAAGTGCAGACCATATCGAATATTCTTTTCAGACACATTGCGCCAGATGATGGAATTTTTCACAAACTCAAAATAAATTCCATCCCTGTGGCCGGTAATGCTATTACCTATAATACGCATGCTATCGCTCTTCCAGCAATGAATACCATTACCACTTTGTTGCTCTTGTACGCTGTAAGATTTCAATTGATTGTTCTCAATAGTACAGTTGAGCACATTCTCCGCAAAAATGCCAAAGAAAGTATTCTCCAGAATATTGTCCCTGATTACCACATTATTACTCTCATAAATCTTGACCCCGCTTAAATCTTCCATGCTCGATATACCGGAGTTCACAATCTTAAATCCTTCTAACACTACTCCATCTGCGGTGATCGAAATAACCTGATACTTATGCTCGCCATCCAACACAGGGTAATTCAGTCCTTTTAGCGTAAGTGCTTTGTTGATGACAATATTTTGTTCCTGATAAATTCCTGATAAAACCAAAATCGTATCATGTTGCGCTGCAGCGGCTATGGCTGCTGTAATAGTTTGATGGGCTTTACCAACACCAACTGTCCACACGCTTGCCAGGGCTGTGTTGACGCATATGGTAAAAAGTATGAAACAGAGTATTCTCACTTTTGCAAATCCTCCCAGGAAATTTTGTTACCGTAATATTTGTTGATCATCACATGCAAGCTGTCTTCATTTGCAAAGGCCGCAATATTTCCATTCATAGGGCTCTTTAACGAAGGGCTTTGTAAGAAATATGTTTGCTCAGCTTTCAATAATTCGTAAGGACTGATAAAATGAGTGAAATAAATTTCAGCGACTTGCTCTTTCTCTATTTCTTTTTCCCGGAGATAGGTCAGCAAACATTGGCTGTCATCAAACTTAAAAGCCTTTCCTTTTTTGCTAACGATCTCTGCACCAAATCTTTTGTCGCTAATTGTCATTTTGCAATGCTCGCAACTATCCTGCCCCAGGCGCAAAGGCTGCGGCGCTGTACTACAACTGCCAAACGTAAGCGTGAGTATAACGATCATTACCGCCGGCATTCCTGTTTGTGAAACCATCCACTTTTTTCTCCGCCACTCGTACACAACAACAGCCAGCAGCAAGATACCTGCGCCAACAAAAATCCATCCACCCACATCGGGTATGGAATAAGCGCCAAAATTCAACAATTGTTTAAACCCTATCAGAGGAGGCTGATAAGCCATGCCCGGTACAATAATAGCCGCATTCGGATCTAAGTTATGACCGTAGTCGTATTCCCAGCGCCAGAAATCTACCATGGCCAAAACACCAAATGCTACAAATAGTATCAACAAAATATTGACCCATTTTTTTTTACCAACAATGCCAGCCGCTATAAATGCCAGAGCAAAAAACAGGATGATACCCGGCAACACTTTAAATTCTACAAAGTCATCCGTATGCAATGTCTTCATGCCAATGTAATGATTGAGGCCATTGATGATGTCTACATTACCGGCCAACTTATCTGCATAAATCAACAGCTTCAATCCTTCGGGATACTGCGGCGCCATCAGGTCTATTTGCCAGATCGGTGTAAACAATACTACAACAAGGCTCAGCCCGCAAAGGATAATTATCACCCGGCTGATGTTGGAAATTTTGTTGCGCATAACATTGATTGAATTAAAAAGAGAGTTGTAAAACGGTGGTTTTAATACCAGCGTTCTACAACTCTCTTCGAGTTTATTTCTTTGAAGTGTCTGCCTTCGGCTTAGTGGCACTGTCTGCTTTCGGCTGATTGGTACCAGTACTAAAACTTAATGGCACATTGCTTCCTGCCGGTGATACCCTCACATAGCCGGACATCTCCTGGTGCAAGGCGCTACAGAAATCCGTGCAATACATCGGATACATACCCGCCTTTAATGGAACCCATTTTAACGTAGTGGTTTCTCCGGGCATTACCAATAGTTCAGCATTCAAAGCTCCTTTAATGGCAAAGCCATGAGGTACATCCCAGTCCTGCTCAAGGTTGGTCGCATGAAAATAAACTTCGTCGCCTACCCTTACTCCTTCAATATTATCAGGAGTAAGATGGGAGCGAATCAGCGTGAGGTAAACATGTACTTTATTTCCTTCCCTCACCACTTTAGCTTCTCCCTCTCCCTTGGCTGCATAAGGATGTTGGTTTGCTTCAATTTTGAAAAACTTAATAGACCTGTCCCTTACTACAGTTGCAGCTACTGCTTGAGCATAGTGCGGCTCACCAATGGTTGGATAGTCTAGTATCAATTGCATTTTATCGCCGCTGATGTCGTACAACTGTGCGCTCTGAGCCAGTTCCGGGCCAGTAGGCAAGAACCTGTCTTTGGTAATTTTATTGTAAACGGTGAGGTACTTTCCTGTTGGCTTGCGTGAATCGCCGCCGGGAATACTAAGGTGACCTACAGAATAATAAGTAGGAGCCCTATCCAACACTTTCAGGTCTTTTACATTCCATTTCACCACTTCGCTCGATACAAACATAGAAGTGTATGCATTGCCCTTGTCATCAAACTCCGTATGCAAAGGGCCAAGACCTGGCTTCTTAACTTCCCCATATAAGGCGGCTTCATACTTAATAACCGGAATACCTTCATAGTTGCCTTCGAATGCTTTTGCAGCGATGGCTTGTTGAATTTTATCAAAACTAAAAACAGGTATTAATGCAGCCAGTTTTCCACTGCCCACAATGTATTCGCCGGTAGGATCTACATCGCAACCATGCGGAGATTTTGGGCATGGAATGAGGTAAGCCAGTTCAGGGAAATCACGTATGTCCAGTACTGTTACTTCCGTTTTTATGGTAGAGGTAGCCGTATGCGTTTTTTCATCAAACCTGTTGCTGGCGTATTTTACTGCTTGCTTGCGGCCTTTACCGGCTTTAATCAATTCTTCCGCTTTTTTCCAGTTGATGGCCATGATGTAATCTTTATCCTTTTTAGAAGCATTCACTTCCAACAGGGTGTTGGCTTGTTCAGTATTGTAACAACTAAAGAAGAACCAGCCGTGAGACTTGCCTTTGCCCGCATGGCTAAGGTCAAAATTTACACCGGGGCCTTGCAACTGAAAAGCCACATCCATGTTGCCATTGTTTTTATCGATGCTGATAAAACTGATGGTTCCTTTAAAATTCTCTTTGTAAGTGTTGATAGGAACATCGCCGTTTTTGTCATCTGGCGGCACACTGAATCTTGTACCTGCAACCAGGTACTCAGAATTTTCTGTGATAAAAGGAGAAGAGTGATTGCCGCCACTATTGGGCAATTCTAAAATTTCCGTGGTACGAAAAGTGGTAAGATCGATCCGTGCAACTCTGGGCGTATTGTTTCCGTTTGCAAATACCCAGCGGCCATCAATTTCGCCATTTGTCTGCGACATTGAAACGTGGTGAAGATCATCCCAGGGAACTTCGCCATGAGAGGTATTGAGCATGGGTTTCGTTTCTTCGCTGTAGCCCCAACCTTTTTCCGGGTCTACCGAAAAAACAGGTATCACACGAAGTAAGCGCCCACTCGGGATTCCATACACCGAAAGCTGTCCACTAAAACCGCCGGATACAAAATTGTAATACTCATCATACTTGCCGGGGGCTACATAGGCTTTGGCGGCTGCATCTCCGCTAACAGCAGAGCCAACATCTTTTGGTTTGCAAGAATCAAATCCCGCAAACATGGCAATGGACACAGCCATTGCAACTACATTATTTATTTTCATACTAATTGGTTATGGTATACATGTTTCTGAATACATGTAAGGGTTATATGTTGTAGGGTCGTATTGCCTCTCTTTATTTTACGCCATCATTTTTTCTTAAAAATTCATACACATGGCGGGCATCTTCGTCCGAAAGATTCTGATTGGGCATACGAACAAGGCAAAGCTCCAACATAGCCTGGGCTTTGGGATCTTTGTCAATCATCGGATCGGGGTTGGTAACAAAATTCATGATCCAATCCGCCGTATGTCGGCTGGTAACGCCAGTAAAACCAGGGCCTACTAATTTCTCGTCGGTGAGCTTATGGCAGCTTGAACATTTTACAGAAAAAACCTTTTCGCCCGCATCGGCCAATGTTTTGTCAAGGGCTTCCCCAATTTCTACATTTTTGAATTTACCTTCTCCTCTCACCGGGTCGTAAGAAGGATTGTCAGTAGATGCTGCAGGAGCATCTGTTGAAGTGCTGCTGCTTGAGGTGGTTGATGCTTTTTTGTCTTCGCCGCCACCGCAGGCCAACAAGACCGATGTAACAAATGCTGTTACTACAAGAAGTGATTTTTTCATATCAAAAATTTTAGTGTTTTTAATGGAACACAAGGTTACAATTGCAAATGACCTTGTTTTATGCGTTGGGTCATAATCTGGGCACTTCAATTGTGCCCTTTACCGAAAGCCAGCAAGCATGGCCTTCAGCCATTTTGTTTTCAAAACATGATTAGAATCATGTTTTAAATTGCAGTTGTCATTCACCAGCGGCATAATAGTTGACAGATTTGCATTAAATGTTATTATGACCATCGATATAAATTTATTACTTGCGTGGGGTGCCACCTACAAAAAGGTAGGACATGGCGACATTATTTTTAGAGAGGGTAATAACTGCAGTTTCTATCATCAATTGGTAAGCGGCGTTGTAAAGTGGGTGAATATTAATGAGGACGGAAGAGAATTTATTCAAACGATCGTGGAGCCAGGCGAAAGTTTTGGAATTGTCTCTCTGTTTGACGACGAGCCTTATGCAGCCACTGCCATTGCAGAAAAAGATTCTATTATTTTACGATTGCATAAACCCGTATTTCTAAATCTGTTGGAAGAGTCATCAACGCTTCAATCAAAATTCAGCCGCCTGCTTGCTGAACAAATACGATTTAAACTATTGTTGTTAAAGACCATTTCTTTTGAAGACCCTCATATCTGCATTTCTACTTTGATAGGCTACCTCAAAAAAAATAAAAAAAATATTTGCGCTAATTGCAATCAATTAAAACTTACCCGCCAGCAAATTGCCGGCATGACGGGGCTTCGGGTAGAAACGGTAATTCGTACCATGCGGCACATGCACGATGATGGTGAGCTACTCATCACAAAGGGTAAAGTGTTTTGTTT
Organism: Chitinophagaceae bacterium; assembly: GCA_043737055.1. Lineage (GTDB taxonomy): Bacteria > Bacteroidota > Bacteroidia > Chitinophagales > Chitinophagaceae > Ferruginibacter. Next base: position 25,298 of record JAYTBG010000014.1, read on the forward strand.
GTATGATTGAGGTCATAACGGTTCTTACCAGTCTCCCTGTTCTTTGCACAAAGTGTATTTATGAATTTATACAGGTGGATTCGTTGTTGTTTCTTTAATCTCCTGCTGGTCTCGATATTGGGTGTGTTGATGCGGTATAAAATTGCGTATTCTCTGCCATTCATTGACCAAAAGAATGTACTCCACAGTCATTCACATTTTGCATTTACAGGCTGGGTTACCCAGGCGCTGCTGGTTTTGCTTGTATACTATCTGGAGAAGCAACAGCTACAGGATGTTTTTAAAAAGTATCATTCGCTGCTCCTCTTAAACTTAGTTTGTGCCTATGGGATGCTTATCAGTTTCATCCTGCAGGGATATGCCCTGGCATCTATTAGCTTCTCTACATTCTCTATTGTAGTGGCGTTCGTATTTGCTGTTAGATATTGGAGAGACTTAAGCCGGATTAGTGACCCTGGCACTACACATATGTGGTTTAAGGCCTCCCTTTTTTTTAATGTTTTGTCTTCGCTGGGTGCCTTTAGCCTTGCAGCATTGATGATGCTTAAACTGGCTAATCAAAAACTTTACCTGGCATCGGTCTATTATTTTTTACATTTTCAATACAACGGCTGGTTCTTCTTTGCCTGCATGGGCCTGTTTATATTTGCGGCCAAATTGCATAAGGCCAGGGGCGGCCTTACAATTTTTTGGTTGATGGCTGCCTCCTGCATACCCGCCTATTTGTTGTCTATATTATGGGCTGCTATCAACCCGGTTGTTTACAGCCTTGTGGTGATCGCTTCACTGGTACAATCCTTTGGTTGGATCTTTTTTGTGAAATGGATACTTCAACATAAGCTTGCTTTAAAACAAAATTTCGCACTCCATAGCGGTTGGATTCTTAAACTCAGCCTTATTGCATGCAGCATAAAAATAATCCTCCAACAGCTTTCTGTAATTCCCTCCCTAAGCAAAATGGCTTTTGGTTTCCGGCCTATTGTCATCGGGTACCTACATCTGGTACTATTAGCTGTCATCACATTATTTCTCTTGGGCTATATGATATCCGCCAAAATCGTGGGCACAGGCAGGGCAGGTTTATGGGGCATTGCCATTTTTGTCGCAGGCATTTTTTTGAACGAATTGTTGCTGATGACACAGGGCTTAACTGCTATAACTGGTATGATGATCCCATACCTGAACGAAAGCTTGCTATTTGCCGCCCTGGTGCTATTTAGCGGCCTGCTGCTGTTCAATATTAGTCTCCGAAAAAATAATCCGGCAGCAGATTTACTTCCGGCTTTAAAAAGTTCTGGCAGCGGTAATCCATAAAAGCATCTAAAGCCTTGACTTCGGTATGCGGGTATGGTGCAGAGCCGATTTACTATCTTTGGCCTGCAAAAAAATATGTGCACCCTGTTTGTCACAAACGGGTTTCTTTTTTATGGAAAATTCTAAAAGAAAAAACCAGGCTGGTATTCTTCGCTTCTTTAGAAAAGTTCATCGTACAACTGGAGCTTTCCTGTTTATTTTCTTTTTTGTGATCTCCATTACTGGACTCTTGCTCGGCTGGAAAAAAAACAGTGGAGATTATCTTTTGCCAAAAACTTACAAAGGAACGTCTACCCAACTCCAGGACTGGCTGAGCATTGACAGCCTGCATTTACTAGCTACTTCTTACCTGCGAGATTCGGTATCTGCAACAGCGTCCTTAACGCTTGAAAGAATAGATCTCAGGCCTGACAGAGGTGTTGCTAAATTTGTATTTGAATACGACTTCGTGGGCCTACAGTTAGATGGAGCCACGGGCGCATTATTGCACATAGACAACAGACGTAGCGACCTCGTAGAAAAAATACATGACGGTTCTATCCTCGATTTATATTTCAAGAGATCTGGTGGGCAAATAAAATTATTTTACACAACCATCATGGGCCTGGCTCTGTTGGTATTTACTATCACTGGCTTCTGGCTATGGTATGGACCTAAACGGATGCGGGCGGCCAATAAAAAAAAGTAAAAAATTTATGAATGTAACAGCAAATAAAAATGAAGATACTTTAAAAATGGCCTGGAGCCAGGTGCGACAAAAACTGGAAAAAATTTATGAAGGCGGTGGTAAAAAAGCAGCAGCAAAGCAGAAAGAAAAAAATAAGCTGGTTGCAAGAGAACGCATTGCATACCTCTGCGATAAGGACAAGCCCTTTGTTGAAATCGGCGCTTTTGCTGGTTATGAAATGTACGAAGAGCAAGGCGGCTGCCCTGCAGGTGGAACGGTAAGTGGCATGGGTTACGTTAGCGGTAGGCAGTGTATCGTTGTGGCTCATGATCAAACTGTAAAAGCCGGCGCATGGTTTCCTATTACCGGCAAAAAAAATCTGCGCATGCAAGAAATTGCAATGGAAAATCACCTGCCCATTATTTACATTGTAGATAGTGCAGGTGTATATCTTCCTATGCAAGATGAAATTTTTCCAGATAAAGAAAACTTTGGACGCATTTTTAGAAACAATGCCCGCATGAGTGCTATGGGCATTAGCCAGATAGCAGTAGTAACAGGTGCATGCGTAGCCGGGGGCGCCTACCTCCCCATCATGAGCGATGAAACCATTATGGTAGAAGGCGCAGGCTCTATTTACCTTGCCGGGCCCTATTTAGTGAAGGCGGCCATTGGAGAAGACATGGATGGCGAAACACTTGGTGGCGCTGTAACACACACAGAAATATCAGGCATTGCAGATTATAAATTTAAGACCGAAGAAGAATGCCTTGATCGTGTGAAAAGTATCATGAGCAAGTTGGCCGCTCCTGCTACTGCCGGCTTTAGCAGAATAAAAGCAACGCCTCCACGCCTTAATAACGGTGAGCTGTACACGATCATGAGTGAGGGCAACAGCAAGCCCTACGACATGCTTCATTTGATAGATTGCCTGGTGGATGCGGATAGCTTTGATGAGTTCAAAGCAGACTATGGAAAAACAATTGTTTGTGGCTATGCAAGATTAGATGGCTGGGCCGTAGGCATTGTGGCCAACCAACGCCTGATCGTAAAAAGCAAAAAAGGCGAGATGCAACTGGGCGGTGTTATTTACAATGACAGTGCCGATAAAGCTGCACGCTTTATTATGAACTGCAACCAGAAAAAGATTCCGCTGGTATTTTTGCAAGATGTTACTGGCTTTATGGTAGGCAGCCGCAGCGAGCATAGCGGTATTATAAAAGACGGTGCAAAGTTGGTGAACGCAGTGGCCAATTCGGTAGTACCAAAGATAACGATCATCGTAGGCAATAGTTATGGAGCCGGTAATTACGCCATGTGCGGCAAGGCCTACGACCCCCGATTTATTTATGCATGGCCCACGGCAAAAATTGCAGTTATGGGAGGAGAACAGGCTGCTAAAACAATGTTGCAAATTCAGGTGGCTGGCATGAAGGCTAAAGGAATGGAGGTATCTGCAGAGGAAGAAAAGAATATCTTAGATAAAATTACAGACAACTATACACGCCAAACCAAACCAGAATATGCTGCAGCCAGGCTGTGGGTAGATGCGATCATAAATCCGGGGGAAACAAGGATGCTCATCAGCGAAGGAATCAAAGCTGCGGATCAGAATCCTGTAATAGAAGAATTTAAAACAGGAATATTGCAGGTGTAGGTAATGCCCACGGATCAGCTTTTAAATCTTTAAATAGTTACTCGTTTAGTTTTTAAAACCTTCGTTAATCTTTAATATATTTTTATGGAAGTAAAACAATTCCTCTATTTGCCTCTCTCTATCTTTTTCGTTGCGGCAATAGGTTGCTCTGCTAACAACGGCAGCAAAAAAGTACAAACGATATCAAGCAGCAATGACACTGCAAGCCGGCCGGTAGAAACTTTACAAGCTAACACCACTTACCCTCCGGCCTTTGTGGGACAAACAAGAATAGCAGGTGTAAAAACGACCACCGCCATCGCGGTAGAGAGAATTGCCAGCAACATCGGCAGACCATGGGCCGTTGTTCCTATGCCGGGCAATCAATTGCTGGTAACGGATAAGACCGGCTTCATGCAGATTTTTTCGAATGATGGCAAGCTGGTCAAAAAAATTACAGGCTTTCCAGCAGTTGAAGCTGGTGGGCAAGGCGGTCTCTTAGACGTAGCCCTTGATCCGGCTTTTGCTCAAAATAACATGATCTACTGGAGTTATGCAGAAAAAACCAGTGGAGGCAATTTAACGGCCGTTGCCAAGGGGGAGCTTGATGCAACAATGGGCACAGTCAAAAACGCTACCGTTATTTTCAGGGCCACACCGGGCATGAACAGCACGATGCACTACGGCTCAAGATTGCTTTTTGACAAAGAAGGTTTGCTTTTTGTGAGCGTTGGAGAAAAATCAATTTTAGAAGGACGCAAACAATCGCAGTTCCTAAATTCCGGCCTCGGAAAAATTTTTAGGATTACCGCCGAAGGCAAGCCTGCCCCGGGAAATCCATTCGCCAGCCAACAAAATGCAATGCCTGAAATTTATTCATATGGCCACAGGAATCCGCAGGGTTTGGACCTTCACCCGGTAACCGGAGACTTGTGGGAAGCTGAGTTTGGCCCTCGTGGCGGTGATGAGTTAAACCTCGTGCAGCCCGGTAAAAATTATGGATGGCCTACCATTACTTACGGCATAGAATACAATGGTGGCAAAGTAGGTGCTGCTATTCAAAAACAAGCCGGCATGGAGCAACCCATTTATTATTGGGACCCTGTTCTATCTCCTAGCGGAATGACCTTTTATACAGGCACAGCCATACCAGAATGGAAGAATAATCTGTTCATCGGGGGTTTGAGCAGTATGCACATCGCCCGGGTAGTTATAGAAAATAATAAGGTAGTTGGCGAAGAGCGTTTACTCGCCAACGAAAAGGAACGCATTAGGGATGTTGCAGAGCAGGATGGAAAACTTTATGCAGTATCGGATGGCGGGGTGTTGTTTAGAATTGGAAAGAAGTGATGAGATAAGGGTGAAACGTCAAATGAGAAAGGTGAAAAGGGGGTTTGTAAAATGAACTGTGTCAAAAAAATATTTTAGTCTAGTAAAAAAGAGGCGGTGCGGCTCCATCCACAGAGCAAGTGCCGCCTCTTTTTTGCGGTATATCTAAAGAGTTGTTTTCATCCTGTCTTCAAAAATAATCTT
>JAYTBG010000015.1:0-13819 GCA_043737055.1 Chitinophagaceae bacterium
CTGCCATCTGCGAAATCAAGCCCGAACGTTTATACAATGCAAAAAGATGGATAGAAGAATCCGGCCGTCCAACACCGAAATTGTACGACCGCGGTCCAAAGGATTTTGTCAGGTTATGTGTTGAGGAGAACCTGGATGCCGTTATCTGCTCAACTTCATGGGAATGGCATGCTCCCATCTGCATTGCTGCCATGAAAAATGGTAAACACGCGGTTTCTGAAGTTCCTATTATACTTACAATGGAAGAGGCATGGGAAATAGTGGAAACCTTTGAAAAAACAGGCAAATGGGCAACGTTGGCACTGGAGCAAGCCATGATTGAATCACAAGACGGTCTCACAATACTAAACATGGTGCAAAGTGGTTTATTGGGAGAGATATTACAGGCAGAAGGCGGTTATGTTCACGACCTCCGACTTGTAAAATTTGATCCGGAGCGGGAGCCATGGCGTTTAGCGTACGACGTTACCCATAATGGAAACCTGTACCCTGATCATCCTATGAATAAGATCATGTCATATACAGATATAAATCATGGAGACCGGTTAGATCATCTTGTTTCCATGAGCTCCAAAAGTGTTATGATCAACAAATATGCTGCTTTAAATTATGGTGCAGCAAATCCTTATGCCAGTATGAAGATGGCACAGGGGGATTGTAATACCACGCTGGTACGAACAGTAAACGGTAAATTGATAACCCTCAATTATGACACCAATACGCCGCATCCAAGGGAATTATTCAGGTTGCAGGGCACAAAGGGAGTATACCTGGGTGGAACCGCTTTGGAAGGTGCTAAAATTTATCTTGAAGGAATGAGTCCGAACGAGCATCAATGGGAACCGGCGGAAAAATACCTGGCTGAATTCCGGCATCCTTTGGTGAAGAATTACAACCCTCCACCTCGTAAGTCCGCCATCCGTGGCCACGGGGGATCTGGCACTAAACTTCCTTTAACCTGGCATTTACTTATAAAAGCGCTAAGAGAAAATAAAATGCCATATTTCGATGTTTATGATTCCGTAACCAGCAGTGCCATCTTCCCTTTGTCTGTCCAATCAGTGGCCAGCAAGAGCAAAACTGTTGATATACCCGACTTTACAAAAGGAAAATGGAAAACCAGGACTTCACTCTCGCTTAAACAGGCATAGTTGAAGCGGTAGCTAACAGGTACGGGTACCTGAAAAATAAAGAATAAAATATTGAATCATCATTTTAGAGAAATAATAATGTACCATTTAAAAAAAACGCTGATAAAATTGCTACTATTAATTACAATTTTTCAAGGTTGTGATGAAAGCAAGAAACCAGCCACGGAAAAAGCCGACGGTAACGAAGGAAAACAAAATTCCGAAGTATCGTATTATGCAGAGTCCGATTTTCGCAATGTAAAGAAGTTTAACTCTCATGTGCATATAAACATTGTTGATTCCATTTTTATTAAACAGGCGGCGGCTGACAATTTCCGGTTGCTAACGGTGAATGTGAACGCCGGGTCTTTACCCATAGAAAGACAGGAGGAAGTCGCCCTAACACTTGTGAAATCTTTCCCGGCGAATATATCATACGCCACCACCTTTTCTGTTGACAACTTCAACTCGCCGGATTGGCAGAAAAAAACCCTCGATTATCTAAGGAGCTCTTTTGAGAAAGGAGCTATCGCCGTAAAGGTTTGGAAGAACATAGGAATGGAGCTTAAAGACGGCAAGGGTAAATTCGTTATGATAGACCATCCTGCTTTCGATACGATCATTGATTTTATTGAAAAGAACAATGTCACTTTAATAGGGCACCTGGGCGAGCCAAGGAACGCATGGCTGCCGGTAGAACAGATGACGGTATCCGGAGATAAGAATTATTTTGCAGCGCATCCCCAGTACCATATGTACCTTCATCCGGAGTATCCTTCTTACGAGGACCAGGTTAATGCAAGAGACCGCATGCTCGCAAAGCACTCCAACATCAGGTTTGTGGGTGCACACCTGGGCAGCCTCGAGTGGAGTGTAGACGAACTGGCCAGGCGCCTCGATAAATTTCCAAATATGTCTGTAGACATGGCGGAACGTATTTCTCACTTTCAATACCAGGCCGTAACTGACTGGCAGAAAGTGCACGATTTTTTCATCAAATACCAGGACCGTCTTATTTATGCTACTGATGAAGGCGTAAGAAGCGGAGTGGCGCCCGCTGAAGTGAGTAAGATGGCCCACGAGAACTGGCTCCGGCACTGGAAATTCTTCACTTCAGGGGAGATAATGAAAGTACCGAAGGTGGAGAAGGAATTTAATGGATTGAAACTGCCAACAGAAGTGATAGACAAGATATATTACAAAAATGCAGCAAAGTGGTTTCGAATCTAGTGTAATGTCAATCATAAACTGTCGGTTGGGTTGGCTATCAGCTTTTAGCTTAAGATTTGGCGCAAACATCATTTTCATTATTTGTTATCAAACCGCGTTTATATTTTATCCGCAAACTAAAGCAACTATCAGTTGCGTCTAAGACATTCTCAGCAGATAGCAGATAGCAGATAGCAGATAGCTCATGGCTGATGGCTGATGGCTGATGCTGAATCCGGCAATCAATTTACACAATCTATTTTTAATTATTTTACTCCCTCGATAATTCCACGATAGGCTAGTTTTCGTAAATAATTTGCGTCGAAAGGCAGGGGCCAGTCAGGAGCTCCCTGCCAACCGGGAATCCAGGAATCAGCATCTCCAACATTCCAGGTAGTGATACCAAATTTTTGATTTTCAGGTATGCTGTTGAACGTTTTGACAACGAACTTATACCTGGCGGCCTGCTGTTCTGCCAACTGACTGGTAAAAACAAGTCCCTGTACCTTATCGTTATTAAGCCGGATATCTAATTCTGAAATATGAACTTTGAGACCAGTAGCAACTGCGCTATTAATGGCGGCAATAATGTTTGCATCAGACTGCGTGTGCGTCATGTGAAACTGCATGCCAATACCATGGATCGGAATCCCCCTGCTTTTAAATGAAGCTATTAAGTTGGAAATAGCCGTCCTTTTGGCAGCACTGTATTCATTTCCATAATCATTATAAAATAAAAGTGCATCCGGATCTGACTGGCTTGCGTATTGAAAACAGCGGGCTATATAATCAGGCCCCAACTTTTGAACCCATATAGTATTCCGAATGGTGCCATCATCATTGAAAGCCTCATTCACAACATCCCAGGAGGTTACCTTGCCTTTAAAATGTGTAACAACCGTTTGAATATGTGTCTTTAGTAAGTTTTCCCAGGCAGCAGCATCGCCGGCAAAATTGGTAACCCATGATGGTAAAGAGTTATACCAGTTTAGGGTATGGCCGTGTATTCTCTTGTTGTTGGTCTTTGCATAATTGACAAGGTAGTCTGCATCTGTCCAGAAAAAAGTATTTTCAGATGGATGTAACGCACCGAATTTCATTGCATTTTCTGCTGTTACGCTATTGTATTCCTTGCTGACGACACCGTTGTACTTTGTATTATTTTGCATAAGCTTTACATTCAATGACGCACCGATAGGGAAGGGCAGCATTTTGTGTAAACTTGTATCCATAACAACGGGCAGACTGACGATACTGACACCCAATTGCGAACTCTTTTTAGCGCAGGCCGTAAGAAATAATGAGAATATCAACAGGGGAATAATATTTCTTTTCATATGATCAAAAATACGCTCTTTTTTCTCGATCGACTGTATTTTGCGCTTTGCAATGGAGTCTGATAATAGATGGTTTGGCCGAATGTGGGAGATTTCAGCGAAGCATTCCCGCGCGTAATATCAAATAAACCTGCCGCGCTTTGTGGAAAAGAAGAAGTAGAAAATGATGCTGTTTTTTTAGTCATTTCAGCCAAAGCGCTTCAATACAGGTTCATAAGTATGGGTAGATTCCAAGGCAAAGCATGTAATGCGTTTTGAGTTGACGCAGTCAGTAAACGTGCATTATAAATAATCGTTCAAAGCAGGCAGGTAACCGGCAGTTATTTTTTCCTTACGAATTTTATCTCCATGTTTTTGTATTCTTTGCCTGTTTTCATGTCCGGGCCTTACATTTCCATCACCTGTGTGTTGTCATCTACAATCTTGTAAACTTCCCTCATCTCACATTCTTGGCCGTTTGCAGGACAAAGCATTGTTCCTTTAAAACTGATTGATTTTGAAGCTTCATCCCATGTGCCTTCCATGTTCATCATGCCTGTGCTCATATTATCCATCCAGGTAGTAAAATACACCTTTTTTGCATTGTCGTAGCCCGTGGTACTTGAGCCTTCAAATGGCATTCCCATCATATCGCCCTTGAAGGTTGTTTCCTGGTAGCGGCCACCTAAAACCATTTTATTTACGACGTTGCTTTTGGTTGTCATAGGCGCTGTATCGGGCGACATCCATATGGTTGTTTCAGCCGTCCAGTTTCCGTCGCCTTTGGCAAGCATCGCATGTTGCGCTCCTGGTGTGCCGGCTTCCATCATCGTTCTCATGGCGGTAGCGGAATCAACAGGCACCCAGTCGTCATTTTTTGCAGTTGCACTGGTAGTGGTTGCCGTTGAATTTATTCCGTCTGTTGTTGCTCCCCGTTTTTCGTCGTTACAGGCAAATAAAAATGAGGCGGCGCAGCAGGCAATAATTATTTGTTTCATAATTTTTTGTTTCTAATGTACAAAATTTTATCGAACATCTTTTTTGTTTTAATCGGAGAATATCTGCAGAATTTTCATGGATATTTATCACCGAAGGTAGAATGGCAGCCCTATTAAAAAAGAGCAGGGAGGGAGGTGATTGTGGCTGATTATCCGCTCAACCGCATCTGGAAAATTTTTTGCCGCTGCCATTGGACGACACGCTTGTATTCGGGCCGACTGGTATTCAATGAATGGATTTATTAAAGCACCAGACGTGGCAGCACTCGATAGCTCTTGTAAGTGGCTGAGTATTATTGTAAACCTGCTGTATTTTTACTGGACAACTTGCTACCGCAGCCATTGGCTAACGATTTAAATTAATCCTCCTCCGAATCCCCGAAGACCCGCCTGGCGAAAAGCGCCAACATCATCACTTCTCCTCTCTGATAATTAAAATACCCTTTTACATTCTACCATTTCGTTCCATTCATTACTTCGGAAGAAACGACCTTCCATCATTACATCCAGTTAATTTGTTGTTTAATAATAAAGATTTTGGTTTTTAAATACTTCATCAGCAGGGCAGGATTATCAGTCTGGATCATGTTGGCGCCATTTTTCAACAAGTCGCCATATGCTTCTAAATTACCTGCGGTGGCTTTTTTATCAACATCACCCAATGCGTTGATCCAAATACGGGCGCCGCCATTTTTTATTTTTGAGGTCACAGCTATACTGTAATGCGAAGGGTCAATATGTACCGCCTCGGTATTGGTTACAGCGAAAACTGAGTCGATGTCCGTTTCCCCATGAGTTCTTACCAGGGTTCTGTAGGCAGGATTTTTAGCTTTGACCATTTTGGCATAAGCGCCCCGCCCTAAAAAGAAGATCACCGTGCTTGCTGTTTGTGTTCTGTCAACAACCTTCATAATTTCAGGAACCTTGCTTGTTATGATATCCAGGTCTACCAGAATTTTTCCTTTTGCCAGATTCAGCACTTCTTCCAGGGTGGGCACTTGCTCTTCTGTAACCTGGCCATTAAATTTAAGGTGCAATTTTCTAACTTCATCAAAAGTGAGTTCAGCTACTTTGCCTTTACCGTTAGTCGTTCTGTCAACGGAACCATCGTGCATTATTACCAGCGAATCATCTTTTGTGTGTCGAACATCTATTTTAATGAGATCTATGCCAAGCTCAATTCCCTTTTTAAATGCCGACATCGAGTTTTCAGCGAATTCGATGTGTGCACCCCGGTGAGATGCGATCAAGACAATTTTTGAATCCGGAGATAAACAGGCTCTATTAATCTGTTTAAAGCGCTCGGTTTCCTGTAACATTACGATTTTAACAAACAGCAACTGAAACAAAGCAATAAATAAAACTTTTACTGACATACTTTTTTGGTTTATGAATTATGATATTAATGATATTTAAATTTATTTTCCAGCCTGATTGTTTTTGTCAACCTTTCATGGACGTATTCGCTATCAGCTATCAGGTAGAACGCATTGACAGTTCTTTCCTCCTGATAGCTGATAGCAAATTTTCCCAGCAGTTCATACTTAACTTAACACTAATAATAACCTTCATTCTGTTCTTCATTGATAGGCCCTTTGGGATTTAACCGATCTATATGCGATTGTGGAATAGGGCGAAGTATATGAAAGTCTCGAATATTGCCAGCGTCGGGATTGAACTTTTTTACTCGCTCAACCAGCTTCTCGCAACGGTCAAGATCTTCCCACCTGTTCAGTTCACCCAACATTTCGCGCCCTCTTTCCTCCAGGATAAAATCAACAAAATTACTATTGATGTAGGCACTTGTAATCTGCATTTGCTGAACGGTGCTGGCGACCCTGTCGGCATAATTACCTCCTTCAAATGTCCAGTATTGGGTACTTTTCATTTCCCCCTCTTTATATGCGGCGCGTGTTCTCAACTGATTAATATAAGTTGCTGCGGTGATGAAATCGCCTTTGCGCCCATAGGCTTCTGCCAGTGTTAGCAGTGTTTCCCCGAAACGCATTACTACCCAATCTTTGGATCCATTTGTTTCATTAGTGGTTGGCCGCGAAGCGTCGACCCATTTTTTTAAACCCGGATAAAGGAAATTCATGGAGAATGGCAGGTAGGTGTTAAGCGGCAAGAAATAGGGGAACCGCTTGTTTTCCTGTGTAGCAATATTCTGTTCCCCCGTTGTGTTGTATAATGTTGGCGTAAAGTACAATGCTGTATCACCTATTTTTACATCGATTTTGTTTCCTGTAGTTGTGGTAATGCCTGATGCTGCTACATTAGCCAAATAGCCCCATACAAATGACTTCAAAAAGCGGGAGTCGTATCTCCGGGTAGCACCAAACAACCCATTGTACACATAAGGTGTTGGGCGCACCCTGCGATAGGGGCGGCCATATTCCAAACAGCGTTGAAGTATTTTGGTATTTACGGCATCGTATTGGGGCACATGATACAGGTGCATATTATTGCCATTAGCATTACTCAGTACCATGGTGGAGAACTGTACCGCAAAAATCACTTCGCTGTTTACCTGGTTAGTAATGTCATACAACCTGGCGAAATCCGGAACAAGTGAAAAGGCACCCAATTCTTCATTTATTATTTTGCCTGCATAATAAATGACACTATCCATATCTGTTATTTTAGTGCCGCGGATGCTTTGTTGTTTTGGCGAAACAGCACTGCCCCTGGCGAGGTATACTTTTGCCAGCAATTGCGCCGCTGCTGCCCTGCTGGCCCTTCCCTGGGCGGCGGGAGTTATGGGTAACTGGTCAAAAGAGAACCTGAGATCCGACAGAACAGTGGCATAAACATCCTTTACAGCAGCGCGTTTAAAACCTGTTTCAACTTTATCGATTGCCGTCAGCACCAGCGGGATATTTCCATAATGCTGAACAAGGTCAAAATAGTAATAGGAACGTAAAAACTTTGCTTCCGCTTCAATAACAATTTTCCTTTTTTCGTCCATTGTTACTTTTGGCAGGTAGGCCAGTGTTACGTTACATACTGAAATTCCCAAATAGTGATAGTCCCAATAATCTGAAATTCTTGCGTCGAAGGAATTGAGGGTAGCCAGGTACTGATTGAAAGTTCTGTTACCATCCGACCCTAGTGTAAAAAGATCTGTTTTGCGCTTGCAGTGAAATTGAAAGCGCTAATGCAATCAAACACAGCAAACATTTTGTTTCTATTAAAAATCTAAATGCTATCATATTTTTTTTAGATGAGCTATATGTAGTCCCATAATTTGAGACGGTATCCTGTGAGCCGAAATGTTTAAATAGAATAATACTTGCCTGGCAGAAGCATTTTTGTTCTTACTCCTTTGCCGAAATCGTTATATTCTTAATTTTCCATAGTAGTCCTTTTCGACTGTTAAAAGATAACTGCCACGGTGGTTCTTAACGGAGGTTTTCATGTTTTCTTTTTTGCAGATGTCACCACTTTTTTGGAGGGCCTATTTAAGATATTCATTCACTACCCGGCTGTCAATTGATTCGGAAATTTTGATACGTGGATGTATAAGATTGTCGGTACAAGCTCCACTTAGAAGTTGGCAGATTGCGTTGAGATGGATTTTTGAATGCTGGGCTCGATACAATTAAAGGAATAAAAAAAAATATCATATGAACTGATATTTCCGTGCCCGGCCAGTCCAAAAATAAAGCTGGCTTCAGCATTGCCTATGCTGTTTGCACGGTCATCCCAATCCGCACGGGGTGAATATCGGCGGCAGGTTCGTGACTCCGGTAACTGTTCTCAAAAGAATGCCTGCGTGGTAGCCCGCCTATTACATCTCCCGGTTCCGCCACTCTTGTAAGAATCGCTCCCATAAAATCCGTTGAATGTAACATTGCCACTATCTTTTTAATAAGTTCGGGTTATGATCTTTTAGATAGATAGCGCCACCTGCTATTACAACATCCTCTGACCGGGTATTCTGTTTCAATCCGTTTTCGATCAGAACTTGAGGCAGTTGAACTGTCTCTTTAGAAAGATAGATGGACTGCGAATATTTTAAAACCTTGAAATACAATTTAGCATGATATCGTTGATATATTCTTTCCAGGCTTTTAGTGTCTCCATTTTTCATGTATGCTATACTTGTCTTTACGATTTTCACAAATGTATTAACTGGTGTTGACACATGCGCACCGCAAAGATTGCCTTATTATTATTTAAATTGGGAAGGGGAGAGAAACGGTAAGCGTTTCATAAAGCCTGGTTCAACTAAACATCGAAGCACTCTTTCCTTATGAAAATGAGAATGGCAATCCTTAGCTGCTCAATCCTGGATATTACTCATAAGCTCCTAAAAAAACGGTACTGCTATATAAAGTCTGTCATCACCCGATTTAAAAATTATCCATATTTCTGCAATACATGAATTTATAGTCTTGTATTTCACTGCATCAGTGCTAGTTCCAGCAGTTACAATTACTTTTTTTATTCAACAATAAAAACAATACGACATGAGAAAAGTAAATAATGCGGGTATTTACGGGCTTAGGTTACAAGAAACAATTACCAGTGATGATTGCAAAAATCTTTTTGAAGTAAACGTTTTTGGACCAGCGAGGGTAAAAAACCAATTTCTACCCTTACTAAGGAAACATCTGGATATCACTCATGAGTTCTAATTTCTGCGAGGCTTACATTTTGATCGCTGATGATTCTAAGACCTTTGTCAATTGGTCTTGAGGCAATTAAGTTAAACCTAATATCGTTTTTTTTCAAATAACAAAAATATGATTTCTCCAGTTTCATATTGTAAAGCCTCTTACAATCAAAAAAGCCTTATCCGTCAAGTAATAGCTGCGTTTCTGGTTTGAAACATAATCTATTTCTTTTACATGATGCACATTTTTTTCTGATATAAAAATAAATTCACGAATGGTTGTTTTTAAATCAAGTGGCGTTGGAATTTTAACTGGCGATCTGGTTGTACGAAAATTGGCTCACAACAATACTTCCAGTTAAAGATCAACTGTTGTCGAATCAAACGCAAATACTTTTCCCTTTAGTTTAATATCAAATTGGTTGCCGTTTTTATAAAGAGTACGAGCCTGTTCCATAAATTTACTTTCAAAATCCTGGAATATTCGTCAATCTCTTTTTTCGTTTGCTCCGGACAATGTATTGGAAATAAGTTTCAGGTAATATGTTTAATAGCAATTAAAAGTCGGACCAAAATATCCATTGACACCTAATTCATAAACTGCATTTATGAACGATAGAATCATCAGAACATTAAACATTGCTGATATAGTCACCTTACTGGCGTTGACGCAAGCCGTAGTAAATGAAGAGCGCCCTTTTGACAGCTTCGAAAAAACAGAGTACGCGACGTATTAACATATGGAGCACCTGATACAGGCAGATCATACACAATCACTCGTAGCTGAACTCAACAATGAATTGATTGGCTGCGGCTATGCCGGGATTGACGAAGCAAAACATTACCTGCAACATACCCGACATGCTTGCCTGGGTTTTATGTACGTGGCGCCGGTACACCGGGGGAAAGGTGTAAACAAGTTAATTATGAATAAACTTTTTAAGTTCGTAATTCAAAACTTTAAACGAAATAAGGCTAGATGTGTATTACGAAAATATAGCTGCCATTAACGCTTGAGAAAAAGGAGGTTTTATAAAACAAATGTTGGAAATGAGGTTTGAATTGTCGATCGTTCGGTTTATTGTATAACTTTCCCGCTGAATTAGCTGCTACCGGAATTGAATATTCAAATGACCCCGTTCAACTCGTTCAACTATTTGTATAAAAAATACGCCTCGTACATGCCGCAACCACTTCAAAAAATTAAAAAATATGTAGAAACACTTGACAAAGATGCCCTTGATTTTTTGGAGAACATTTCGACCAATAAAACTTATAAGAAAGGGGAAATGCTTTTAAGAGCAGGCCAAATTTGCCAGAATAATTACAATATAGAAAGCGGTATAGCCCGTAAGTATTATAACATCGACGGGAAAGAAATTACGACCGAATTGTATTTTGAAAATGATGTGGCTATCGCATTTGATAGCTACACTTTGCAACAAGCCAGCAGAGAAACCATCGAGGCCTAAACCGATACCAAAGTAACTATCATAAACTATAAAAACTTTCAGCAGGCGAAGCTAAAATTTACCTCACTATTAACTTTAGACCTGCTGTTTGTTGAGCATTATGCAATATGGTTTGAGCACCGCCTGTTTGAATTTCACACCATGAATGCCACGCAGCGCTACCTGCAACTGATGGATAAAAGTCCGCATATCATCCAAAACGTTTCCATGACTATTATCGCATCCTACCTCGGTATTTCGCTCAAAATATTAAGCCGCATTAGGGCAAGGATGTAGGCATTTATATTTTTTTGACTTAGGTCAAATATTTATCGGTGCTGGTGTCGCAGCTTTGTTCAAACAAACAAACATAGCCATGAATTGGATTTATTTAATACTCGCAGGAATTTTTGAAATCGGTTTTACTACCGCCTTGAAACTCTCCCACAATTTTACGAACTGGAAATGGAGCATTGCTTTTTTACTGTTTTCTTTTTTAAGCTTTAGCTTATTAAGCAGAGCCATGCAGGTAATTCCTTTAGGTACTGCTTATGCTATCTGGACCGGAATTGGAGCCGTTGGAACTGTAATTATAGGAATGGTGTTTTTTAAAGAGCCTGCAGATTTTTGGAGGGTGTTTTTTATAACGTTGCTGCTGATATCGATTGTGGGATTAAAAGTATCATCCAACTAAATAATTCGTATGTCAGCTAACAAAGCAAACATCGTGTATGTTTTTAAAACATCTATCCACACAAAGAAGCAGATGAGTCGTTTAAAGCCATATCGTGA
The DNA here is from genome assembly GCA_043737055.1 of Chitinophagaceae bacterium. GTDB lineage: Bacteria > Bacteroidota > Bacteroidia > Chitinophagales > Chitinophagaceae > Ferruginibacter. The sequence goes on from JAYTBG010000015.1 coordinate 11,515, forward strand.
TAGATTATTACCCAATAAAAAATGGAATGTTGACCTTAATGATTGCGATAAAATGCTAAGAAAAGAAAGCAAGCACCCTGTTGCTGAAAAAAATTATACTTGAATTAAACAAACATGCCGTTTTTTGTGAAGAGCTGGATTAAAAGTGAGCTGTTATTTTTACGCGTCGGCTGCAATAGGCAACTAAAAATATCAGTTCATTTAACATTTGATTGGATGAATGCTTACATCTTATCAAATCCATTAATACCAGCGTAGCGAAAAACTATTTTACCTGATGAGTCGAGTAATAAAAAACTTGGGTAGCTATCAATCTCATTGTTAGCAGAAAAGTCAGCATTGCCATTGCTGGCATTAAGTACTTGATTCCACCTTCAAGCATGGCAGAAACCCAGAGCTATTGCTAGGGGCTTCGTGAGTCCGTTGTTTTGTGTCCGCAATATGGGCAAAATGCAAACAGCTTTTCAAGCTGACTGAAACAGTTGGGACATGTGATAACTTTTTCAACAACTGATTTTATCGGTCTGCTTGTCTTAACGGTAAATATGTCTGGAATCTCTTTTAAAAAGCTTGATTCGTTACCTTTCTCTGTTATTAGAAAAAGTTTGTCTTTAGCTCTTGTGATTGCAACATAAAACAACCGCCTTTCTTCTTCCATTAGCAAATCATGATTTGCTTTTTTGATCACTTGAAAAATTCGGTCCTCTAGCCAAATATCTGGAAAGCCACCGTTACCTTCTGTCAAACCGATAATGAAAACTACTTTTGCTTCAAGTCCTTTTGCTGCATGAATTGTTTTTGACTGGATCTTTACATTGTCATTCTTAAAACGAAAGAAATATGGCGTGTACATTTTACTTCTTCTGTATCGAAACAAAATATCATCATTAGTCAGCCCATCCGCTAACAATTCTTGCACTTTGTCAAAACAAAATTGGATGTTCTCTTCTTCGCTGTGACCCGAATACACAACTATTTTGTGTTCAGATTTCTTTGAAGAATGTATTTCTTTTTCAACTTTGAATTTGTTGTGCTTAATTACTTCGTTGCTTGCTCCAACAATATTTTGTGTGCTACGATAATTCAAATGTAGTTTTATAACTTTTGAATTTGGAAAGTGATGTTCAAAGTCAACAATGTAACTCACATTAGGGGACCTCTAAAAACCCATCTATTTTTCTAAAAAATTTAATGATATTATAATAATAAATATACGAATTGCTTTTGAAGCGATTTATGCGCGATTTTTTTAGTTTTTTGAGGCAATTGCCTCACTTTGCCCAGGTCTGGGCACACGTAGCCCATGGCTACGCCGTTAACTCAATGTTTAGCTGCATCAAACGAAATAAATTATAGGTGAGATTTTTCATTCCGATGGCAACCTTCGCTCTTACAATACCAATACTTTTTACAAAAATTCCATTCATGCTATTGGTCATAAAACCAAATATGTGCTCCACTCTCACGCGCGTTTTACTTTTCTTCTTATTTGTTGCAATCTGTCTTTTTGTGAGAGGCGTATTACGAAAACCTTTTTCCATAATCTTACTTTCTATTCCTGCTTCCGCCAGACTTGCTTCCTGGGCTTCGCTTCGGTAAGCGCTATCGGCATATACAATTACATCTTCATCATTTAACAAATTGTCCAATATTTGACTATCATGTACTGATGCATCGGTTACTTCAAAACCTGTTATCAGTTTTGTTTTTGCATCTGCCTTTACATGGTCTTTGTAACCGAAATGTGTTTCACCATTTTTTTTGGTCCAGCGAGCATCAATGTCTTTTTGCCGCGCCTTTTTAGCTGACCATTCTTCCTGCTCAATACCTTCTTTTATTTGGGCGTTCTCTTCACGGCTGTTGCGCTGCCGCGGTACATTTACAAAGCTGGCATCTACTATTGTTCCTTTATTTAAAATAATACCATCGCTTAGCAATTGATTATGCAACAAGGTGAACAGCTTGCTGATCATATCCTCACGCGATAGCTCGTTTTTAAAATGCCAAATTGTTTTCGCATCGGGTATGCGCTGACCAATATGCAGATTTAAAAACTGCATAAAACTAAAACGATCATTAATACAGAACTCCGCCTGATCATCACTGATATTATAAAAATGCTGAATGACTAAAATTTTAAACATTAAAACATAATCATAAGCAGGACGGCCTCCTTTGCTATAATCCTTTCCTTTGCGGAAATATTTTTCGAGTTCATCTCGAAAAAAGTTGAAATCAATATACTCGGCAAGCCGTAACAACGGGCTGTTGTATTCCTTAATCTTTTCTATTCTATTCTCTACAT
>JAYTBG010000016.1:0-2419 GCA_043737055.1 Chitinophagaceae bacterium
GGCTCTATGAAAATTATACCACTAAGTGAAGGTGCCTTTAGCATCGACCAAACAAAAGTTTTTATCCCATTTAATAAAGCAACGGATAACATCCAGGAGCGGCCAATGGGCAGCCTGTTGGTAGAAGTGCAGCCTTTTGTAGTGCTCACCAAAACAGATATTATTTTGTTAGATACTGGTTTGGGATTTTGCAATCCTGATGGGGTACTGCAACTGCACCAACACCTGGCAGACAATGGCATTAACCCGATGGAGGTGACCAAAGTATTGTTGAGTCACCTGCATAAAGATCATTCGGGTGGGGTGGCAAGAGAAGACAAGGTACTCAAGACGCAACATATAAGCTTCCCCAACGCAACATATTATGTAAGTAAGGAGGAACTGGCGTATGCGATAGAGAAAGGAAAGCCATCCTATACACCAGATGAGTTTGCTATTTTAAATCGTTCAGACAATGTCGTTTTCCTGGAAGGTGATGGCAGCATAGACAATGCTATCCTCTTTGAGACTACGGGTGCACATTCACCTCATCATTTGGCGTTTTGGATAGAAGAAGATGGTGAAGTGATATTTTTTGGTGCTGATGTGGCTCCACAACTGCAGCAGATGAAAAGCAGGTTTGTGGCCAAGTATGATTTTGATGGCAAAAAATGCATGGAGTTGCGCAGCCAGTGGTGGCAACAAGCACAGGATGAACATTGGACCATACTTTTTTACCACGACATAAAAACTCCCTCTGTATCTTTCTAGGCAAGTCTCCCAGGCGGATCTTGCTTACTTTGATGGGCAACAAAAAACCCCTCGGTTGAGGGGCTTTTACGAATATGTTTTCAGCAAAATTATTGTTTAAATGGCCTGCCGAGTTGATTTTGCTGGCGCATTTTTTTAAGTCGTTCAATCAATTTTTTCCGGAATTCTCCATCTTTTATAAAGAAATCGTTGGTACGCTCTGCACCTAGTATGCGGGTGAAGCGATCCTGGTATTTCTTTTTAATATTAAGCACAGCTTGCTGTCTTTCCAACTCCGGTGCATCCAACTTTAAGGTCCGGATCTCGTTGTCGTATTGAGAATGAACAGGCCAGAATTTTTGAGCATCGTCTGCAGTAAGGTTTAGCTCCTTCGTCATATACGCTACGTACAGCGCCTCCACTTTTTGTTGCCTGTCGGTTACAGGCTGAGCCTGGGCTGCAAAGCCGGCAAATAAAATAAATGATAGTATCCATGTTTTCATGAGTGTAAGTTTAATTGTTCAGATCAAGGCTGTTTAAGATTTCGTCCAGGGTATTGTCGTTTAAAAGGTATTCATCTGCATCCGGCAAATCTTTGTCATCTGCCAAAGAAGCCACCAGCGATGCTTCCACATTTTGACCTTTAGTTTCAAGGAAAGCAACAATAGCGGCATCAGAAATACTGTTCATCTCCTTGTCGAAACTATTGTTTTTAATAATTTGATTCGCTTCTGTCATCACCGCAACCTGCGTCTTATCGGAAGCATTGTTGTTGTTCAACATAAAAAATGCACTGATAGCAATTACACCGGTAACTACGGCTGCTGCAGCATACTTAAGAACAGAGAATCTGCTTTTCATGCTAATCACCTTAGCGGCAGGTGCAAGATTTTGTGTCACAGCGGAAGCAAAGCCTTCAAAATAACCCTGCGGCACAATGTAAATATTTTTGTTACCTATTGCTGCTACAAAAGTAGAAAGGGACGCTGTTTCCTGCTGCACTTCGCTGCCCGTATTCAACTGCGCCAGTAACTCATCTGCAAAAGAAGTAAAATAACCCGCTGGCAGGCTGTACACATTTTTATTACCAATACCTGCTACCAGGCTAGAAATATCCGCTGTTTCGGTAGCTACACTGTCCTTAGAAACAGATATAGCAGCCATGATTTTGGCGGGCAGATCTGTAAAATAACCAGCAGGAACGCTGTACACATTTTTATTTTCAATGCCAGCTACCAATGCTGATATATCGGCGGTTTCGTTGGGCATGGCCACAGCCGTTTCAAGCTTAATACGGTCGAGGATGTTCCCGGCAAGGTTTTCAAAGTAACCTTCTGGTACAGACAGATTCAGCGGTTCCCCAGTTTGCTCTCCGGCATCCTCAGCAATCATCATTAGCAACAGCCCGGCAATAGATTCAAAATAACCATCAGGAACCGTAAATACATTCACACGGTTAATACCGGCAACAGTGGGACTTAATTCCCTTAATTCGTTTAGTATATTATCTGGCTGGTTCATCCGGAATATAGACTGTGATTGAGTCTATTAGTTTAACGGTTCAATATATAATCTTCTATTTTCTTCACCGCATGGTGGTAACTGGCCTTAAGCGCTCCTTCGCTGGTTTCCAGCACCCGGCTCATTTCTTCGTAGGGCATTTCTTCAAAATAGCGGAGGTTGAATACGG
>JAYTBG010000017.1:0-6009 GCA_043737055.1 Chitinophagaceae bacterium
ACCTTTGACCTTTCCCTTACTTCACCGTTATAAATATCTCGTATTCTTTTTTTGCGTCTACATTTCTTTCGTTCCCAGCATCATCTTTTACCATGGTACTGGTTGATCCCAGGGCCGGCACAGTATCCCTGTGTTCAAAGGTACCAGCAGTAGCCCCCTTGTTCCAGATAATATGTTTTGTAACCAGCACATCATGCAGGCTATCTGCATGCTCTACAGTTACCGAAGTTTCCACCGAGCCGTTTTTATTTACCTCTGGCGTGAGATCTTCGTTCTTTTCATCTTTGCACGAAGAAAAAAGTAATGTAGTTAAGAAAATCGTTGCGAAAAATAAGAGTTTACAATGTTTCATTTTAGCTTTTTAAAATGTATTGGTACTGTAAAATTACAATACCAATACATCAGTCATCCAATTATTGTTCTTTTACTGCTGGTTTTTTTGAATCCATCATTTCCATTAGTTTCATACCCAGCAAACCATTGATGCCACCATCGGTTCCGGTACTGCTACCTATCAACACATCTGGTATTACTTTTATCTGGCCTCTTCCAATTTCTTCGGTTATTTTATACCTTGTAAAGTTGTCGCCACCCATTGCTTTTACCTGTAGCTCATACGCTTCTGCCGTGCTCTTACCAATCGCCATAATTTTTTCTGCTTCTGCCAATCCTGTCTTACTGATCTTCTCTGCATCGGCACTGGCATTCAGTTTGGTAGCTTCAGCCTGTGCCCCCGCTCTCGCCTTGGTAGCTTCTGCTTCGGCGTTTGCCCGTTTTTTGGTGGCAGTGGCTTCGGCCTCTACCTGCAGTAGCAAACTGTTGGCATCACCTTCAGCTTTTTTTACAACAGCATCAGCCGTCCGTTGAGCTATCTCTACACTCTGTTGCGCTTTTACAATTTCTTTCTGCATATCTGCAATGGCAGTTTCTTTCTCCATACCCTGGCGTTTTTCTTGTGCCATGCGTTGCGTGCTGTAAGTTTTTTCTTCTTCCTGCGCAATCTTCCTGTCCGTTAATGTTTTCATCAAAGATTCCGGTGGAACGATATCACCAATCAGGGTATCCACCGCATTTACATTATATTCATCAAGCACATCTTTCATGTTGTCTTTTGCAGCCTGTTGTCTTTCTTTACGGGTGCTTAAGAATGCAATCACATCACTGTCCTGTGCAGAGTTTCTAAAATAGTTGCCAATGGTTGGTTCCAGTACCTGGCTCACTAAATTATTCATGCTGCCAAAGCGTGCAATTACTTTAGGGGCTTCGGTTGCCGGTATGTGTATGATCTGAGATACATCCAGGTTAAAAGGGAAACCATCCTGCGAACGAACGGTGATCGTACTTAAATTTTTATCCAATTGGTGCGATTCGCTCCTGGTGTTTGCCCAGTTCAACACAAGGTTGGTAGTAGGTACCAGCTCTACTTTCATGATGTATTTATTAAACGGATATTTCCCAGGGCCATAAGGTTCCATCCACACACCACGACTGCCTTTACTCACAATATTGCCATGTTTAAAACTGTCGCCGGTAAGATCTTTTCCATCTTCACCAATATAAGAAATCACCACGCCCACATAACCAATCGGAACATCTGTCATTGGCACTTCTTCTATTTGTATAGCCCATGGGTTAATGTTGTAGCTACCTGCCAAACGATGGACGGCTGCAAACCACGGTTACCATTGTTCTGTAAAAAAGTATCAAAGTCCTGGAAGTTATTGTGGCCGTCAATATACTTGCCGGCTATTTGCCCGCTTTCTATAGGGTGGCCATCCAGCGAGGTTACAATGCCTACCATATTTTCATGAATAATGATCATGTCTGCAACAGTAATCGTAAATGCATACGTGTTGATACGATAGGTACCCGAAGTAATGTAAGATGTCTGCCTACCTTTTTGTCCGCCGTTGTTTAAAAATGCATCGGCGTTCTGAAAGTTTTCGCTTTCCACCCGTCGTGCGAGTATAGCACCTGTAGGTATTTCAGCGCCATCATTGCTTAATACCAGTCCAATCTTGCCCTCTGGTATTACAGTAAATGGTTGCATATCTACGCCATACTGCCAGGGCCACATGCCCCAGTATAAACCCGGTGCCAGCGTTTTTCCCTGGAAACCTGCTTCTCCTTTGGTTGCAATGATCCTGCCATCGGGAAGTTCCCGATTAGGGCCAAAGAGTACGAATTTTTTAGTTACCAATCCCAGCCTGTTTTCCGGCACTATCACCATACCAAAGAAAACCCTGAGAATGAATTTGTAAAAAACGATTGAAAATAATATTACCAGTATCCACCAGTAAGTTGATAAAAGTTCTGAGTAGTCCATTTTTGTTTGTTTTGGTTTAGAGAATAATATTTTTTGATAACGGGCAATTGTATTTCAATTAAACATCGTTGTGTTACCTGCCTACCGCAGGCAGGCTCCCTTGTACGGCATACCGTTACTGAGCTTTACCTGCATAGAGGAAAAGAAGGAATAGGTGAATAAAAACAAGTTGCTTTATTACAGCAACAAAATGTTAAAATATTATTTGAAAAAAAAGGAGGGTGGCTTAACTCTCTGGCGAAAGTTGAAAAGCAGCGCAGCAATCAGATGGTACATTTTTCCTTGGAGCAATGCTCCGTTTAGTTTTGAAAAGTGAAGGTATACACAAGCAAGCACATGCAGGAATAAATCCGGTAAGGGCGGAAATGTTTCTTTCACCAATGGTAAAGTATGTATGATGAATGGTGCCAACTTGAATTTAACGAGATTTGTACTTCGCCAATTTTAAATTTTACTGAACAATAATTTGGATATAACGGATGAGCCGGAAAATTACCCCGTCAATAAATTACAGCTCATTGAGGTATTGAAAAAGAAGGCTTCTAAAAACGACAGCCCGCTGGAAAAGGAAATGCGACGGTTTAACAAACTGGTGAAGGAATTAGAGGAGCAGGAAACGGAAAATAAACGCCAGGAAACAGAAGATCAATCCTACCAGGATTTGTTTCTTAAGAAGGTACATCCCATGCTGGTGGAATTGGCACATACGCAACTTGCATTTATTGATAAACTGGAGGCCGTATTTTATGCTAATAAATTTTCTAAAAGCCAGGAGCAGTTTTTCCTCGCCTTTGCCATTCCTGTGTTGCAGGATGCCGGTCATTATTTGGATGCCGCCTGGGAAAAGATGAATAATTATGTAAATTGGCAGCAAACTCTTGTGAGTAAGCAAGATAAAAGTCCGGCAAATTTGCATGATAGGGAAGCAGATGTTTTAACACCCGAAGAGGAAGAAGCTGCATGGGAACAATGGGAGCAGACACAGGATTACAGCACCCGTTCGAAGCCTCCGGCCATAGATGAATTAGAAAAAAAATCAGTATCTGAGTTGTACAAGGAGCTGGCAAAAATGATTCACCCCGATCTTGAACAGGATGCAACCCTTCGCCACAGCAAAGAGCAACTGATGAAAGAACTTACCGCTGCCAAAGAAAAAGAAGATGTTCACGCCATGCTGATCATCAGGCAAAAAGCTGATGCCATCAACAAAAACGCAGGCTCGTCTCAATCCTATACTCTACAGCTTTTAAAAATGTACAACAGTTCTATGAAAAAAAAGCTGGAGCTTTTAAAAAGAAGCCTGCAACAAAAAATATTTCAAAGTTTTGGCTCTAGGGAATTTTTTTATGCGCATGGGCGAAAATCAGCGAATGTAGAGGTAAGAATCAAAAGCGATATTATCCAGATAAAAGAATTGCAGCAGAACCTGCAAGTAAATACAAGGGTGATTAACACGGCGGCAGATTTAAAAGAGTTGTTGCAGCAGTTGTAAAATTAACTGCCAGAATTAAAATTTTCTTCCATCATTTTATGCCGGGGTCCAAACCATAGATAGTACCAGGCAAGTACCAGTATGCCCGCTACAAACGGCACTACGGCCAGGTGTTTATAAGTTACGTCGCCGTAAAGCAGGATGGTATCAAAATGAAAAAATTCACTGCCCATCCAGTATGAGTTGGCCATGATCCACAATACGATGGCCAGGTTGTGCGCCAATTCACTCATCATCTGCCGGGTGCGCCATGCAATTACAATGGCAATAATGAGCGTAGGAAAAATCATAGCAATACCCAATGGCCGCCAAAACATGCACCAGCTAAGGTCTTTAAACAGCCAAAAAACGATGTGAAGGTTTTCCATTTTGCGATAACGCAACGGGATCGTGTAAGTGCGTTCCTTACCAACGCTTGCTACTGAGCTCTGGTTCATGTATAAAGTTTAGTCAGGCGAATATAAAAGAAAGACCTTTCTTTTTAGGGAAAGGTCTTTAAATAAATTCTGTGCTACCGGTTACTCAACATTCACCCTGATGCCATTGCTGTGACTGCTAAATTCCGGAGCATACATACTTTGAATGGTTGTAATGCCATTGCTAAAGTTCCCTGTATTAGTTACAAACAACCCGTATTCAAAAACGTAAGTGCCCCTCGGTAGCTGGCTGAAGAAGAAGCTGGTACTGGCATCTTTGGTACTCTCATAGTAGCCAAGCCCACCCTGGTATTTGTAACCGCTCAATACATTGATGGGTTCCATAGTAGCGGCACGCATGTCTTTCATGTGCACATATTCCATGTTACGATCTACTTTTAATTCTATCCGTACTTTTACTTTATCACCTGGTTTTAAATTGTCGCCGTCTTTAAGTTCTTTTAAAACCGGGCCCCTGTCACCCTTCATTTCTACATATAATTTTTTTACTAAACTCAATGGTGTAGAGGCTGATGTTATTTTATCAAGATCTTCAAAGTACTGCCAGTAAACGGAACCCCAGGAAGACGAGCCCAAGCTTCCCCCGCCCCCTAAAGGAGGAGCTTGAGAAGTTTTTACTTTAACGGTTATATTTCCCATTTCGGGTTTTACTTTATCACCTTCAATTCTTTTCTTGAAATAACCCGTACCCGCTTCGGCGGCACCAGTGTTGCTTAGCACAAGGCCGTTGCCCAACCTGATCTCTACCTGCTTCTCTTCTGCCAGCCAATTACTACCGTTTAGTAGCAAAGCATAGCAAGCTTCTGCAGTTGCTTTGGTTGTCTTCCAGTTTTGCGTTTGCTTTTGTTTCAACAACCATGTTTTCAAATCATCTACTGTGCTCACATTTCCTTCTATATCGCTAAAGGCTTCAATCATCAATGCCTGGCTTTCTATTGGCGCCTGGTGCCAATAATAACCGCCAGCGGCTAGGTCTTTCCAGTACATTCCCATTTCTGCATTGTTGATAGCGTTTTGTTTCAGCGAAGCTAAAATGGCCTTCGGCGTTTTGCCGTCGCCACTTCGATGCTGAGAAAGCGCTATCATGGCCTGCATGTATTTGGTCTGTGTGAGCCAGTATTTTACAGATTGTTCTCTAAAATATTCCACCGCTTTCTTATTGCTCTCTGCAATGCCAGTTCCGGGAAAGAAACTGCGCATGTACAAATATTGAATAGTCGTATACGACAAATTATTATCTGTGAGCTTAGCTTTGTATTTAATAAGGTTATCATATTCCTCTTTTAATCTTGCATCAAGGTAGGGAAGTGCTCTCTCTATGATCGGTTTGATGGCAGCCTCGTCATCACTTTTTAATGCTTTTAGTTTTCGCAAATGCCCAAGGCCTGTTATAATGTATTGGGTGATGTAACGATCATCTGGCCCGCCTTTGAACCAGGTGAAGCCACCATTGCTGCTTTGCATTTGTTTTAATTTGCCCAGGCTTGCAGCCTTCTCTTTGCTAAGGCGCATCATGTCGAATAAGATGGCAATGTTTTTCTTCTGCTCGCTTTCGTTCTTAGCTTCCAGCACCCAAGGCGTCTCTTCTAATAAGGCTGATTTAAGTTCCTCATTTTTCTGAAGGTTGCTCATCAAAGCAGCGACCTCTCCCCCCGCCCTCTCCGAAGGAGAGGGAGCTTTCCATTGATCAAATACGGCTTTCAGTTTGGGTGTGCTTGTTGCCACAAAACTGGCCAGGCTGTTGGCATAGTAGC
>JAYTBG010000018.1:0-2403 GCA_043737055.1 Chitinophagaceae bacterium
AAACAAGTGATGCAGAAGGAAGGGTGATAGAACTTCAATTTGGAGAGGTAAAACTGATCAACGCATACTTTCCCTCAGGCACATCTGGAGATGAAAGACAAAAGTATAAGTACCAATGGCTCGGGGAAATGCAGGGCTATCTTGACAAAATCAGAAAGAAAAATCCCAAGTTAATTTTATGTGGCGATTATAATATTGCCCACAATGAGATTGACATTCATGACCCTAAAGGCAATAAAAAATCTTCTGGCTTTTTACCAGAAGAAAGAGCATGGATGACAAACTTCTTAGAGAATAGATGGGTAGATACTTTCAGAGAATTTCACCTGGAGCCTCATCGCTATAGCTGGTGGAGCCAGCGCTTCCCCAGTGTGCGACTGAACAATAAAGGCTGGCGTATTGATTACATTGCTGTTACACAGCCATTGCGCAGCCAACTAAAAGATGCAGACATTTATCCGGAAATAAAACACAGTGATCACTGCCCTGTCTACGTAGAGTTAACACTCTGAGCATTTACGGGCAAGAGGCTGTTTGGCAGTCGAGTACATTGCCTTTAGTAATGTATCTTGCCTGTAACCAACCCGGGTAACTGTTATGGATTCTTTAATCTTGCTTGCATTTATTGCCATCGTAATTCTCCTTTACAATATTCGCAACGGCCAAAGGGCATCGGCGGCCAAAACTTTACAAGACATTGCCCTTTTAAAAAAGCAACTCACCGAAATCACAAAGGCGCTTTCGGGAGAGACCAATAATGATACTATTGTAAAGCCTGGCGGAAAAGAAGGTTCTGTTTGGAGGCCCCAACAATCGGTCACGAAGCAGGATGAAATTATTACACCTGCACCTCCGGTTTTTCAGGAGCCATTGTTCACAGAAGAGGTCAGCGAAGTCACCCACCCTGTGGCCACTTCCCATGCCCCAGTTCCCCGACAGACAAGAAGTTCTATTCCTCCCACGCCAGTTGAAAGCTGGTGGCAACGATGGTTAAAAAATAACCCGGATCTTGAAAAATTTATTGGTGAGAATCTGGTGAATAAAATTGGAATAGCTGTGCTTGTATTAGGCATAGCCTTCTTTGTAAAATATGCCATTGACCAAAACTGGATAAGTGAACCGGGTAGGGTTTCCATTGGCATTGCGTGTGGAATGATCTTAATTGGTATTGCACATTACCTGCGAAACAATTATCGTTCGTTTAGCTCGGTACTGGCCGGCGGTGGTATAGCAGTGTTTTATTTTACCATCGCTTTTGCCTACCACCAATACCAACTATTTTCTCAAACGGCGGCTTTTGTAATTATGATTGGCATAACCGTTTTTGCGGTCGCACTTTCTTTACTCTACAATAAAATTGAACTATCTGTAATAGCCCTCATCGGGGGCTTCCTTGCACCTTTTTTAGTAAGCACCGGCAGTGGAAATTATGTTACGCTGTTTTCATACCTGCTGCTGCTAAGCACTGGCATACTGGTTATTTCGTTCTTTAAAAAATGGCCACTGTTACTTGTACTTTCCTTTATTTTTTCATGGCTGATATTTGACGGTTGGCTGATTAAAGATTATGCATGGGGCGGAGCAGCGCTGCCTTTCAGGAATGCGATGCTATTCGCCACAGCGTTTTACCTGCTTTTTCTCATTACGTCCCTCATCAATAATTTACGAACCCAACGACCTTTTAAAGCCTTTGACTTTTCTCTATTACTGACACTAACTTTCAGTTATTATGCACAGGGCATGTACATCTTAGGAGAATGGAATAGTGGAGAATACCAGGGCTTGTTTACCATGCTGCTGGGTTTCATTAACCTGTGCCTTGCCTGGTATTTATTTAAAACAAAAAGAGGAGAAAAGAATTTATTGTACCTGCTCATAGGACTTACGCTAACATTTGTTTCTTTGGTGGCGCCTGTGCAGTTAAAAGGGCACAGTATTACTTTGTTCTGGAGTGCAGAAGCCGTTCTGCTTTACTGGCTACACCAACGTAGTAAAATAAAAATTTTCAAGTTCTCCTCGCTGCTCATTTTGTTTTGCATGGCGCTAAGCCTACTGCTCGATTGGTCGCTGGCGAATGACCGTGCCGGAAGTTACCTACCACTTATCTTCACCAATTTGCAAGGCATTGTTACCAATATTGTTGCCATTGGTAGCCTTTTGTGTTATGCCATGTTACTTGGCAAAAATGACGAAAGCGATATTTATTTTGGAGGATTTAAATCAACTTCTGCAAAGAAGGTATTTGCGGCAGCATCTCTCGTTTTAGTTTACATCAGTTTAATTTTTGGGGTAAATCTTTTTTTCAGACAAGAGCAAAACTTTATCCTTCCTAATACCTACCACCAACTTATTACTTACCTGTTAGGTGCTGCAGCTTTGCTTATTGTTACCAATAGAGGATAT
>JAYTBG010000019.1:0-2385 GCA_043737055.1 Chitinophagaceae bacterium
ATGATCTCTTTGGCCTCGGCCCTCGGTATCGAAAGATTTTCTGCAAGGCCAAAGGCTCCCTGGCCATAAATGATTCCAAAGTTTACGCTTTTGGCTTTGTAGCGCATTTCCTTGGTAACATCCTTTTCCTCAATTTTAAAAATTTTGGCGGCTGTAGCAGTGTGAATGTCACGCCCTGTTTTAAAAGCATCGCACATATTTACATCGCCGCTTATGGCAGCTACAATGCGCAATTCAATTTGAGAATAATCTGCAGACACCAGCACATGCCCCTCGCTAGCGGGCACAAAGGCTTTTCTGATCTCTCTGCCCTTGTCGGTTCTTATGGGAATATTTTGAAGATTAGGATTGTTGCTGCTCAGCCTGCCGGTAACTGCAACAGCCTGCGCATAGCTGGTGTGCACCCTGCCGGTTTTAGGATTTATCAGCAAGGGCAACGCATCTACATAGGTTGATTTTAATTTCGTAAGCTCTCTGAATATCAAAATATCGTCGCATATTTTATGCTGCCCGGCAAGCTTTGCGAGTACATCTTCACCTGTGGCGTACTGACCGGTTTTTGTTTTTTTTGCTTTGGGGTCAAGCTGCAATTTATCAAACAGCACTTCCCCCAACTGTTTTGGGCTGGCAAGGTTAAAACGCACACCGGCCTGTTCGTACACACTTTCTTCTGCTGTCCTGGCATCTGTTGCAAGTTCCTTGGAGTATCCCGCTAAAAAGTCTACATCCACTTTAATACCCTCAAACTCCATTGCTGTCAACACTTTCACCAGGGGATTCTCCACTTCGTAAAAAACTTTTTCTACCTGCTTTGCGCTTAGCTGCGGTAAGAAAACATTTTTTAGCTGCAGGGTAATGTCGGCATCTTCCACCGCATATTCTTTGGCTTTTTCTATTTCTACTTCCCGCATGGTGCCTTGTCCCTTGCCTTTTTTTCCAATTAAATCGGTGATGGGGATCGGTTCGTACGCAAGGTATTTGGCACTCAAGAGATCCATGCTTCTTTTACCATCCGGCTCAATCACATAATGCGCTAGCATGGTATCAAACAATTTGCCTTTGGGCTCCACGCCATACCATTTTAATACGAGCAAGTCGTATTTGAGGTTGTGTCCGATCCAGGTTTTGCTTTCATCTGCAAACAACGGTTCCAGCTGTTCCAATATACCGTTTGTAACTGCACGGTCGTGCGGGCAGGAAATGTAGTATCCCGTGCCGGGTGACACAGAAAAACTAAGGCCAACCAGCTCTGCAAGATTTGCATCAATGCTGGTTGTTTCTGTATCGAAACAAATTTCAGGGTGGTCCGATAATTCTTGCAGCATACCAGCTATGGCCTGTTTTGTTTCCAGCAAGTGGTAGCTGTGGGCCGTGTTTAAAATATTTTTATCTGCAGCAAAGAAGGTAGTCTCCTCCAGGGCAGTTGAGTCTGGAGTGGTCTTTACCTGCCCGGGTTCTGGCGCAGCGTTGCCAAATAGGTCTAACTGCGGTTTTTCTATGGTTGGGCGTCTTTCATCTGCAGCAACGCTTATATCTTCCCCTAAAATTCTTTTGGCAATTGCCTTAAATTCCAACTCGTTGAACACTTCTATCAGGGCGTCTTTGTTCCATTCCTGAAGGCCGTAGTCGCCTTCATGAAATTCTACCGGAACATCAATGATGATGGTGGCGAGCTTCTTACTAATAACAGCCATATCCTTTCCATTCCTTATTTTTTCGCCCAGGGCTCCTTTAATTGTGTCTGCATTAGCCACTACATTTTCAAGAGTACCAAACTCTTTTAAGAGCTTAGCAGCAGTTTTTTCACCTACACCAGCAATGCCTGGAATGTTATCTACCGCATCGCCCATCAATCCTAAAATATCAATCACCTGGCTCACATTGTCTATACCCCATTTTTCGCACACTTCTTTAGGACCAAGAATTTCTAACAGCCCGCCCTGGTACGGGGGCTTATATATTTTAATATTGTCAGATACTAGCTGCCCATAGTCTTTGTCTGGCGTTACCATGTATACCTGGTAACCCACTTTTTCGGCCTGCTTTGCCAAAGCTCCAATGATATCGTCTGCTTCGTACCCGTCTTTTTCAATAACCGGGATATTAAATGCCCTTAAAATCCTTTGTATATCAGGAATGGCTGCCCTAATGTCTTCAGGTGTTTCCTGGCGGTTGGCTTTATAATCTGCAAAATCTGTGTGCCTTTCTGTGGCGGCATGCGTATCAAAACATACCGCTATATGGGTGGGCTTTTGATTATTGATAAGGTCTATTAGGGTATTGACAAAACCAAACTGAGCATTGGTATTTTTGCCTTTTGAAGTGACCCGTGGGCTCCTTATCAAAGCATAGTAAGCTCTAAAGATGAGGGCATACGCATCTAGT
>JAYTBG010000020.1:0-13588 GCA_043737055.1 Chitinophagaceae bacterium
TTCTCAAAGATAAGGCTTGCCCTAACAAGCCACGTCCGCTTCCACCTCCTCTGAAACGCTCCTTACACATTAATCTCTAACATCTGATCTCAGCCGAGATTCATATATTTTTTGCTTATCCACCGAAAGACCTGTGCCAATTTTTAAAAATGGTTCAAAACAATTTTTAATCATTAAACCTCAGGATCATGACAAGAACTACAAGAAACCGGCGCAGGCCTGCGTGCTATCTCCGCCTCTGATTGCGTTTCGAATCAACTCGTTTTAAAGCTCTTTACAGGTAGCCTACCACAACCACCACCTGTAGTATTATTCATCAAAAATTTAATTTATGGAAAAGACATACGTTTGGACTTACAATGTAATCCGGAGTTGCAACAACGACTTTCATTTTGACTGTGCCGATGCACTCATTCACTTATTTGAACAGAAATATGGTGAAACAGACATGGTGTTTCAGTTGAAACAGTTGCGGGAACACAAGTGGGTTTCTGTTCACGGCATTTTAGTTTAACGCCTATTTTGCCATTTTCTACTATTAAAAATGCCGATCAGGTAATTACAAATAGAGGTTTCAGATGAAATCTCTATTTTTTTGGTGGTATGTCAGTAAAGTTGCCTCTCCTTAACCAAAACCTTTAAACCACTCTTAAATTTATTGCGATGTATATTATAGTGGGTAGTGTTCGCCCCCTAAAATCGTTAATTTTAAACCATGAGAAAGACCCTCGTTGCTATTGCCGCCACATTGTTTGTGCTGCCCCCGATCGCCTTTACACAAAACCTTGGGGGTAACCCAGGCAAGTTAAAATGGAAACAAATAAACAGTCCGCAACAAAGGATTATTTTCCCTCCGGCATTGGACAGCCAGGCAAAAAGAATTCATCACATTGCTTCGCTCTTAGACACTGCCAAACTTTTTTCGTTGGGTAGTGAGCAAAGAAAATGGAACGTGGTTCTTTTAAATCAAACAACACAATCTAATGCATATGTGAGGCTGGCTCCGGTAATGAGTGAATTTTACATGAACCCGTCGCAAGATAATTTCTCATTGGGCAGTCTTCGTTGGGATGATAACCTGGTTATACATGAGCAACGTCATATGCACCAGTTTGCCAATTTTAATAAGGGTCTTACCAAGGTCTTCTCTTTTTTACTTGGGCAAGAAGGCCAATTACTGGCTAACGGGATGACGGTGCCTGATTATTTTTTTGAGGGCGATGCAGTGTGGCAGGAAACCGCGGTGAGTCCCCAGGGCCGGGGTCGGTTACCGGCTTTTTACAATGGACTTAAGGCCGTGTGGTTAGCCAATAAAAAGTATTCATGGATGCAGCTTCGCAATGGTTCCTTACGAAACTACTTGCCAGACCATTACGAGATAGGCTACCCTTTGGTAGCCTATGGCTATGCAAAATATGGTCCTGATTTTTGGAAAAAAGTAACGCAGGATGCCGTGCGATTCAAAGGACTATTCTATGCATTTAATAACGCAGTAAAACGACACAGCGGTATCTCCTACCCACAATTTCGTAAGGATGCATTAAAATATTTTAAGGATAGAGTGTTGCCAGTACAAGCAACCGAAGAAGCTGTGCAATACCTAACACCTATTGTGAAGAACAATGTGGTAGACTATTTATTTCCCGCTTATGTTGGCGACGATTCCATCCTTGTTACGAAAAGGGCCTACAACGAGATCAATTCTTTCTATCTTATTGCAGGTGGTAATGAGAAGCGAATCAGGGTAAAGGATTTGGTTACGGATGATTATTTTTCTTACAATAATGGTAAGGTTGTATATGCTGCCTTTAAAAGTGACGCTCGCCGGACCAACAAAGATTACAGTGACATTTGCCTCTTAGATATTTACAGCAATAAACACAGGCGCCTGACAAGTGGTGCGAAATATTTTTCTCCAGACATCAATGCAGCTGGTACAGAAATCATTGCTGTGAACGTAAATGCTGACGGAACTAATTTCCTGCATCGCATAGATGCGGGCACCGGTAAATTGATTGCCCAGGTACCGAACCCAGAAAACTATTTTTTTACACAAACTAAATTTTTAAATGCTGTCGAAGTGGTAAGTGCAGTAAGAAAAGCCAACGGACAAATGGCCTTGGTGAAAGTTGATTTGCAAAATGGTGCGATCCAGACGCTCACCCCATTTTCCTACAACGTGTTGGGTTATCCTTCTATTAAAAACGACACCGTTTACTATTCTATGATGCAAGCCTCTGGCAGCAAAAACAATACAGGCCGCACTGTGGCAGATAAAATATTTGCTGTAGATCTAAAGTCGGGTAACAATTACCAGCTTAGCAATAACGTAAACGGATATTACTACCCTGTTGCCAATAAAAACGGAGAAATATTGGTAAGCGCTTTTACTGCGCATGGCCATAGGCTGGTAAAGCTCAGCAGGTCTCCGGGTGCTTTGCAGCCGGTAGATGGCGTAGCTGGAGACGATATTAGTGAAGTAATTATAAGCCAACGAAATTTTCTTGCAGATAAGTCATTGGACAATTCAATGGTTGAACCTACCACTTACAAAAAATCTTTCCGGCTATTTAATTTTCATAGTGCACGACCTTCAGTAGACGGCGTAGAATATGGTTACGACTTTTTTGGCAACAATGTGCTGAGTACTTTTAGTAATACGATTTCTTACCGCTATAACACGAATGAAAGAAGTAGTAAGCTAGGTTACAATCTCACCTATGCTAACCTTTTTCCATTTTTAACAGCCGGAGTAGAATATAACTTTAATAGAAATATTGACACCGCAATTGGGAGTGGTATCAACTTTAATTCGGTTAAAGCCAACCTTGGCTTTTACATTCCGCTGAGGTTTGTTGGGGGAAGGACGATCAAAAATCTAACTTTTGGCGGAGGGTACAACGTCGAGCAGCTCCCATACATCGGGATTGGTAAAAATGTGTTGGATAACATCGCATTTAAATATGCCAACAGCTTTCTATCATTTAGCAACGCAGCCCGGCGGGCGAGGCAGCACATTAATCCACGTTGGGCACAAGCCATTTCTCTCAACTACCGAAAAGGCTTCAACTACTTCGAAACAGGCAAATTCGTGGGTAACTCAGCATTCTACTTTCCTGGTTTTTCCAGGAATCATAGCCTTGTATTAAATGCGGCGGTACAAAAAAGAGATACCTTCCCTGATTTTTTTAGCAACAACTTTTCTTACTCAAGGGGATACGAAGCGCTCAACACAAGGCGGATGTATAAGATCGGTGCTAGCTATAATTTCCCCTTATTCTATCCGGATTGGGGACTTGGCAATATCTTTTTTATACAACGCATTAGGGCAAACGCTTTCTTCGATTACAGCAATGCCCGTGCAAGGGTAAACCGTGTACTTACCGACATCATTAACCGCAGTACGGGGGGAGAGATATATTTTGACTCCAAAATATGGAACTCCTTGCCGGTAAGCATTGGAGTCCGATATAGCCATTTGCTGGACACGGATTTACAAAACCCCCGGGCAACAGGTAGGTGGGAGATTATCTTGCCAATTAATATAATACCAGATTGAGAGCTGGCCATAAAAAAAACCACACTCGTTTAGGAATGTGGTTTAGTCTTGTGGGCCCACATGGATTCTGATAACTATCGGGACTCATGGACACTCTGTTCCGATAGCTATCGGAAGAGTCAATGCTCATGAATATTGAAGTAAAAGGTTTTCTGCCATTTCCGGAAACTGTCGTAGGGTTCTGATATAGGTTTTGCTCTTCATTTTCTTTACATGCCTTTCTATATTTATTGCCTGGGAGTATTTGGTACAAGTTATCAATAGAAATAATTCCCAGTCGCTGGTAAAAGATGTTGACGTGTTACCATAAGCTTTATGATTGTGCTTTTTCAGTCGGGCTATTACGTCGTCTTGTGTGGCGCCGATGTAAAATTTGTCAAAACCAGGCGTGTATAAAATGTAGCAAGCTATCATGTAGATAGAATTTCATTTAAAGCAGAGGCGTTTTATAGGTGGTCTTCGACAAGCATTGATGCGATGACTGCGACTAAGTAAAAAAACCGCCTTCGTAAGGAAGCGGTTTTTAAAGGGTGGGCCCACATGGATTTGAACCATGGACCCTCTGATTATGAGTCAGATGCTCTAACCAACTGAGCTATAGGCCCTGCTATTTTTGATAACAGGTGGCAAAAGTAAGTAAATTCAGATATTTGCCGAAACGAATCTCAAAAAAAATGGCATCTATCAAAAACATCATCTTCGATCTTGGCGGCGTATTGCTGGATATTGATTACAATAAAACCTTAGCCGCATTTCAAGCCCTTGGGTTTGCAGATTTCGACAAAATGTATTCTCAGTATAGTGCCGATGATGTTTTTGAAAGGCTTGAAACAGGTGACATAACCAATGACTTTTTTTATGAAGCCATGCAGCATCGCTCAGGCGCCCATTTGTCCGAAAACGACATTAGACTTGCATGGAACGCCATGCTTTTGAATTTTAGAAGTAACTCCTTGTACTTTTTACAAACCCTGCACGGCCGGTATAAACTTTATCTCTTAAGTAATACGAATGCTATTCACCTGGCAGCCTTCGATAAAATTTTTAGCACTCAAACTGGAAATACTTCTTTGAATAACTATTTCACAAAGGCATATTATTCTCATAAAGTGGGATTGAGAAAGCCAAATGAAGACATATTTGATTTTGTATTACTCGATGCGGGAATTGATGCGTCGGAAAGTTTGTTTATTGACGATTCGTACAACAACATCGACACGGCCGCTCGTTTAGGATTTAAAACCCATCTTTTACTACCCAGTCAAAAGATAGAAACCATCGAAGGTTATTGGTAGTTATTTTACTTCTTCAAAATCGATATAGTCTGAAGAACTAGTTTTGGCGCTGGTTGTTTTTGCTTTTTCGCTGCTCACCTTAGTTTGCTGGAAGGCCTGAGTCTGTTGCTGCTGGTGCATCTTCTCCTGCATTTCGCCTACCTGGTCTTTCATACGCTTGCTAGCCCGGTAAACAGGGATGATGAATTGAAAAACCAATTTATAAAGCAGGTAAAATAAAAAGAGCTCAAAAAGCACTTTAAAAATATTCATAGGGCAAAGATATTGACGAGCTAAATCAAACGCTGTTAAAATTTGAATTCTCTTTTTAGCGTTTGTTTGGCTGATACCTCTGGAATTTATATATTTGCCACGGAAAAAGAAACAAAACGAAGGGAACAAGGTTGTTCCCTTCTGCTTTTTACATAACTATGAGCAGTTTTAACCTGGCAGAAACCGTAGAGAAGCTTTTGACGCCGCTGTTAGAGGAAGATGTTTTTTTAATTGAGATTAAGGTAAAACCTATCAACAATGTTAAGATTTACCTTGATGCAGATGCTGGCCTTGGCATAGAACGCTGCATCAAAATCAACAGGGCACTTTACAAGATGTTGGAGGAAATGGGATTTTTTCCGGAAGGTGATTTTTCCCTCGAAGTCTCAAGCCCTGGAATTGGTGAACCGCTGCAACAACACAGGCAATACCTCAAGAATGCAGGCAGAGATGTAGAAGTTACTTTACTGGATGATTCCAAAATTACGGGAATCTTGCAGGAAGTAGCAGAAAGCAAGATAACAGTAGTTACTTCTGAAGGAAAAGGAAAAAAACTACTGGTGAAAAATGAAGAAATTGAATTTCTAAATATCAAACAAACAAAGGTCCTGATAAAATTTTAACAACAAAAAACCCACTGCCGGCGGGCGTTATCAGCGAAGCCGGTGCTGATTATGGCAAGTATTAATTTAATAGAATCTTTCCAGGAGTTTAAAGATGCGGAAAATATAGACCGCCCCACTTTGATGAAAGTAATGGAAGATGTTTTTAAAACATTGATTCGCAAAAAATACGGTAGCGACGACAACTTCGACGTTATCGTAAACGATCAAAAAGGTGATCTTGAAATTTTTCGTCGCCGTACAATTGTAGACGATGATGATCTTTACAACACCCTCACCGAAATCGAATATAAAGATGCTATTAAGGTAGAACCCGATTACCAGGTAGGGGAAGAATTGTACGAAGCTGTAGATATTCAAAAAGAATTCGGTCGGAGGGCAATTCTTGCCGGAAAGCAAACCCTCGCTGCCCGCATCAACGATTTAAAGAAAAACATTCTCATTAAGAAATACGAAGACAGGGTTGGCGAAATTGTGAGCGGCGAGGTTTACCAGGTTTGGAAAAAGGAAGTATTGATACTAGATGAAGATGGTAACGAAATGTTATTGCCGAAGTCTGAACAAATTCCTGCAGATTACTTTAAAAAAGGAGAGAACGTAAGGGCAGTGGTGAAGAAAGTTGAACTTAAGAACAACCAGGCTGTTATTATTCTTTCCAGAACAAGTCCTTTGTTCTTAGAGAAACTATTGGAAATAGAAGTGCCCGAAATTTTTGACGGATTGATAGTAGTGAAGAAAATTGTAAGAGATCCGGGAGAGCGAGCCAAGGTAGCGGTGGAAAGTTATGACGATCGTATTGATCCTGTTGGAGCTTGTGTGGGAATGAAAGGTAGCCGGATACATGGCATTGTGAGGGAACTTAAGAATGAAAATATTGATGTTATTAACTGGACCGCAAATACACAACTGTTAATACAGCGGTCATTGACACCGTCTAAAATAACCACTATAGATCTTGACACGGAGAAAATGCACGCCAATGTTTACCTTAAGCCAGACCAGGTTTCTCTGGCCATTGGACGGAGAGGAGTTAACATCAAACTGGCATGCGAGTTGACAGGATATGAGATCGATGTATTTAGAGATAGCGAAGACGAAGTTGATGACTTTGATATTGATCTTGAAGAATTTAGTGATGAGATTGAACCATGGGTTATTGAAACGTTGAAGAAAGTAGGTTGCGACACTGCCAGGTCGGTTTTAGATCTTACTCCAGAAGAGTTAGAACGCAGAACAGATCTCGAAAAAGAAACTATTGAAGAAATAAGAAGAGTGCTGAAAGAAGAGTTTGAAAAAGAATAATGCAGGCAGACGAAAATGCCAGCTTATATTACAACATAAAAAACAGAACGCACTTATTTACGATGTAAATACCGTGCAAAAAACGAAGAATGTCAGAATTAAACACACCCAGATTGATGGCGGCGGCCAAGGAGTTTAACATCGGTACTCACACCTTGATTGACTTTCTTGTGTCTAAGAATTTTAATGAAGATGAATTAAAGCCTACTACCAAGCTTTCTGAAGAAATGTATCGTGTATTGCAGGGAGAATTCCAGCAAGATAAGGTTGCAAAACAGAAAGCCGAATTAATAGATCTACCTAAGGGAGCAACAGGCGATGCAAAGAAGAAGAGAGATGAGGAAGACCTTTCTATTAAAAAGAAAGAGGAGAAAGTAAAGCCGAAAGTAGAAGAAAAGCCAGTAGAAGAAGAGAAGCCTGTGGAAGTTCGTGAGATTCCTGTTATAGTAGCGCCGGTTGCAGCAGAAGAAAAGAAAGTGGAAGCCCCTGTTGAAGAAATAGCTCCGCCAGTAGTTTCTTCGCCTCAAACTGAAGCTCCTAAGGAAACGGGTTCTGCTGCCATCACCAAAATAGAGGCTCCGGAACTAGAGGCTCCAAAAGTTCTGGATAAAATTGATCTTGACGCTATTGATTCATCTACCCGCCCGAAAAAATCTGTAAAGAAAAAGGATGAAACAGCACCCCCGGTAGCGCCACCTGAAGTTAGTCAACCAACTGCTCCGGTTGCTAAGGAAGAAATTAAAGTAGAGCTCAAGAAAGAAGAGGTAAAGCTAACGCTCCAGATACCTACAACCGCTGCCGCACCTATCACGCCAGAAGTTCCCGCTAAAATCGAAAATATATTAGCAGCACGACTCACAGGTCCCAAAATTATGGGTAAAATTGAGTTGCCGGTGGATAGTGACACAAGACCAAAAAAAGAGGACGAAAGACATAAACGCAAACGCATTCCCATCCTTAAAAAACCTGGCTCTCCTGCCCAAGGTCAAGCAGGGCAACGTCCTCCGATGGCCCAGGGTGCCGCAGGGATGCAGCGTGGTGTTAGACCGCCCATGGATAATAGGAATGCAACCGGAACTGGCAGGCCTCCTGCAGGAAGTAATCGTTTTGCAAAGCCTGGCCAAAATACCGGCGCAAGACAAGATAAAGTAATTGATGCGAAAGAGATTCAGGAGAAACTCAAACAAACGCAGGCTAAACTAGCAGGTTCCGGTGGTCGTGGTAAAAGCTTAAAAGCTAAATACCGCAAAGCCAAGCGTGAAGAAATGGCGGATAATATGGGTGCCTCAGGGATGGAGGGCAACAAGCTGCAGGTGACCGAGTTTATTTCTGTAAGTGAGCTTGCGAGCCTCATGGACGTAAGCTTCGCCGATGTAATCAGCAAGTGTATGAACCTCGGTATCATGGTGTCTATCAACCAAAGGCTTGAGGCAGATGTGATAGAGCTGGTGGCAGGAGAATTTAATTTTGAAGTAGAATTTATAGGAGTAGAAGATGCGGCTGAGCTGGAAGAAGATGGAGAAATAGACAATCCGGAAGATCTGAAACCAAGGGCTCCTATTGTAACAATCATGGGTCACGTAGATCATGGTAAAACTTCCCTCCTGGATTATATAAGGCACACTAATGTTATAGCCGGAGAGGCTGGTGGTATCACGCAGCACATTGGTGCCTACGAGGTAACAACAAAAACAGGCAGGGCGATAACCTTCCTGGATACGCCAGGTCATGAAGCCTTTACAGCAATGCGTGCACGTGGTGCAAAGGTTACAGACATTGCAGTGATAGTCGTAGCAGCAGATGATGCCGTGATGCCTCAAACTAAAGAAGCTATTTCGCATGCACAAGCTGCCAACGTGCCGATGATCTTCGCCATCAACAAAATGGATAGAGATGGTGCAAATCCTGAAAAAATCAAAGAGCAACTTGCAGGAATGAACATCCTTGTAGAAAGCTGGGGTGGTAAATTTCAAAGCCAGGAAATTAGCGCCAAGCAAGGACTGAACATTGATGTTCTGCTGGAGAAAATATTGTTAGAGACGGACATTCTGGAACTGAAAGCCAATTCAAGAAAAACGGCTTCCGGAACCATTATAGAAGCGTCGTTGGATAAAGGCCGTGGTTATGTAGCCACAATTCTTGTTCAAAATGGTACACTTCAACCCGGGGACATGATTGTTTCAGGTCAGTATTTTGGTAAAGTAAAGGCTATGTACAATGAGCGCAATCAGCGCATCGAGACAGCGCCGCCATCTACCCCTGTTCTGTTGTTGGGCCTTAACGGTGCCCCTCAGGCTGGTGAAACTTTCCGGGTATTTGCAGATGAAGCTGAAGCGAGAGAAACTGCTTACAAACGAGGCCAAATCTTGCGTGAGCAGGGAATGAGGGCGAAAAAACATATTACGTTAGATGAAATTGGTCGTCGCCTTGCACTAGGAAACTTTAAAGAGTTGAATGTGATCATTAAGGGTGATGTGGATGGATCGGTAGAAGCATTGAGTGATTCTCTGCAAAAACTGAGTACGGAGGAGATCGTGGTTAAAGTAATTCACAAAGCAGTAGGTGCTATTACCGAAAGTGACGTAACTCTTGCCAACGCATCAGATGCCATCATCATAGGTTTTAACGTTCGTCCAAGTATCCAGGCTGCGAGAATGGCTGAATCTGAATCTATAGAAATTAAACTTTATTCCATTATCTACAACGCCATTGAGGAGATTAGAAGTGCGATGGAAGGAATGTTAGAACCAGGAGTTGAAGAAAAGATTTTGGGTAATATCGAAATCCGTGAAACGTACCGGTTTGACAAAGCTACCGTTGCTGGTTGTTTTGTGCTGGATGGCAAAGTGGCCCGGAACAATCGCATACGGTTGGTACGAGATGGTATCGTAATATTTACCGGTGAATTAGGAAGCTTGAAACGCTACCGTGACGATGCCAAAGAAGTAAGCTCGAATATGGAGTGTGGACTGGTAATCAGAAACTACAACGACATTAAAATAGGCGATATAGTAGAAGCATTTGAGGAAGTAGAAGTAAAGCGGACTTTATAAAAATTTGCTCGAAATCATATCTAAATTGTAGTGGACAACCACTACAATTTTTTGTTAAATGCACCCTGTTACAGGTTTAAGGGGATAGACAAGTTTAAATTTGGCCAATCTCAAAATCAGCCACTAATAGAATGATGACAATAAAAAGTATACTCAGCGGCATTTGTATTTTATGCGCAGGCACTGCTTTTGCACAACCACAAAAAGTGCTCGCCGACAAAATTGTAGCGGTGGTAGGAGACAAAATCGTTTTAAAAACTGACATAGATAATGCGCTTATAGATATGCAACGGCAAGGCGTGGAAGCGCCGGCCAATGCCCGTTGCTATGTAATGGAGCAGTCACTGGGTGTTAAAGCATTGGTGCTTCAGGCCGAGAAAGATTCCTTGCCGATTACTGACGAAGAAATTGATGCGGACATCGATAATAGAATTCGCTATTTCATCAGCCAGTACGGTTCTGACGAAGAGTTGGAACGCATAGCTGGAAAATCTGTGTACCAACTAAAAGAAGATTTCAAGACCGGTATCAGGGAGCAAAAGTTGGCTACGGCAATGCGTAATAAAATAGTAGACGAGGTGAAAATTACTCCTAATGAAGTGAAATCCTATTTTGACAGGATACCGGAAGACAGCCTTGCATTTTACGAAAGTGAAGTCGAGATAGGCCAGGTGGTGAGTTTTCCGAAGGCTAGCAAAGATGCCGATGATTACGCAATTGAACAACTGAAAGAGTATAAGGCCCAGGTTGAAGCCGGCAAAGATTTTAAGAACATGGCAGATCTTTATTCCGAAGATCCTGGTGTAAAACAAAATCATGGTCAGTACGAAATAAACAGGAATTCTAAGGATTGGGATGGCATCTGGTTGAACAAAGCTTTTACATTAAAGGAAGGGCAGATAAGCAAACCATTCAAAACGCAGTTTGGGTATCATATCATACAATTGGTAAGCCGGGCAGGAGATGATGCTGTAGTGCGCCACATTTTAAAAGTGCCACAGGTAACCAACATAGAAATTAAAGAAGGAGCATATAAATTAGATTCTGTAAGAGCAAAATTAATTACTGGCGCCATTGATTTTGGAACGGCTGTTTCCAAATACAGCGACGACCCGGGCAGCAAATTTACCGGTGGCATGTTGCAGGGACCCAATGGTAATTTTTTGACGATTGATCAACTGGATGCGGGTATGGTAGCTATGTTGAAAGATTTAAAGGTTGGCCAGTACTCTCAACCAATTGAATTTGCTGATGAGAGAGGAAAGAAAGGCTTACGCATTGTGTACCTTAAAACCCAAACAGAACCCCACCGGGAAAATCTTAAAGACGACTACAGTA
Organism: Chitinophagaceae bacterium; assembly: GCA_043737055.1. Classification (GTDB taxonomy): domain Bacteria; phylum Bacteroidota; class Bacteroidia; order Chitinophagales; family Chitinophagaceae; genus Ferruginibacter. Next base: position 11,423 of record JAYTBG010000020.1, read on the forward strand.
AAATTGCCGGCCGGGCTTTGGAAGAAAAAAAGGAGTCGGCATTGGAAACCTGGTTTTATAAAAAAATAAGAACTTACTACGTAATGATTGATCCTGAATACCAGGACTGCGACGTGATGGAAAAATGGGTGGAAGCCTCTAAACTTTCAACCACTAAAGCCACTCAATAACTACAGCAAGAAAAGAAGCAAAAACGTGATTTTAAAAGCGTTCCGGGTAAAACCGGAACGCTTGTTGTTTTGCAACAATACTAGAACAAAAGAATAGCCCTAATTTTAGGGTTAGGTAACAGGTGATTATTATGATAGAAAAAAAGAAAATAGTAGAACAGTTAGAAGAAAACGCTTTGCTGGTTGGGGTCATTCAAAAAGATCAAACTGAAGTGCAGGTTACGGAATACATGGATGAGTTGGCTTTTTTGGCAGAGACTGCGGGTGTAAAAACCATAAAGAGATATACACAGAAAATGCAGCGGCCAGATAGTAAAACCTTTGTGGGCAAGGGCAAACTGGAAGAAATAAAAAATTATATTTTACTCAAGGGCAATATTACCCTCGTGGTGTTTGATGATGAACTTACAGGGTCTCAAATTCAAAATATAGAAAAGGAACTCAACACCAGGACTATAGACAGGAGCGATCTGATACTTGATATTTTTGCAAGCCGGGCCCAGACTGCCCAGGCCAAGACACAGGTGGAGCTGGCACAGTATCAATACATACTACCACGCTTGCGTGGAATGTGGAAACATTTGGAACGACAAGGCGGTGGGGTTGGTACGAGAGGCCCGGGCGAAACGGAAATAGAAACGGACCGCCGGATAGTGAAGGATAAAATTACCTTATTGCGAAAACGCCTTGCGGAAATCGACAAACAGGCATTTACTCAGCGAAAGGAAAGGGGAGAATTTATAAGAGTGGCATTGGTTGGCTATACTAACGTTGGAAAGTCTACGCTAATGACGATCCTAAGTAAGAGTGAAGTATTTGCAGAGAACAAATTATTTGCGACACTGGATACGACTACCCGTAAAATTGTGTTAGAACAAACTCCCTTTTTGTTAAGCGATACGGTAGGATTTATTCGTAAGCTTCCCCATCACCTGGTAGAAAGTTTTAAAAGTACGCTTGATGAAGTTCGTGAAGCAGATGTGCTCATCCACGTTGTAGATATTTCTCACCCTCAGTACGAAGAGCAACTGGATGTGGTAAACAAAACGCTAGCTGACTTGGGTTGTACGGACAAATCTACCATCACGGTTTTTAATAAAATGGATAAGTACGAAGAGCAGGTATTTGATGAGTGGTTGGAGGACGAGGTGAAGCAGGATATTTTTAGAGAGCTAAAAGAAAGATGGCAAACAGAAACCAAGGGCAACTGTGTATTTGTATCTGCGGTAGAAAAAACCAACCTCGATGTACTGCGCCAGACGATCCTGAACAAAGTGCGGGAAATGTACCAGATAAGGTACCCCTACCGTGCTGAATATTTCTATTGAACTTGCTCTACAACTATCTGCAGAACATACATGGCTGATAAAATTTACACCTGGCATAAGATTGCCGAAAGCGTCGCAGACCTACAATTGTTGGGCGCCTGCCTTACAGAATTAAATATTGCCGGAAAGAAGATTTGCATTGTAGTGCATAAGGATATTATACATGCATGCGCTGCAACCTGCCCGCATGCCGGCGGGAAGATGGTTGATGGCTATGTAGATGTGATTGGTAATATTGTGTGTCCCATTCACCGGTACAAGTTCTCCCTGGCCAATGGAAGGAACATCAGTGGAGAGGGTTATTTTTTAAAAACCTATGCTGTGCAACAGCGTGAAGAAGGCATATTTGTAGGCATATAAAAATTTATATCCCAATAAGCTGAAATAGATTGATTAATTTTTTTGTAAAAACTAAAAACCCTTATTTTTGCAACCCCAATAAGGGTACAGCCTCCTTAGTCGTAGTTTTTTATTTCGACGCAGGAGCAAACAGAAAAACAAGATCCCGATGTAGATCGGGACTTAGTTTAAAAAATAAATATTCCTCCTTAGCTCAGTTGGTTAGAGCATCTGACTGTTAATCAGAGGGTCGTCTGTTCAAATCAGACAGGGGGAGCACAACCATAAAGGGTTTCAGACGGTTTCAGTCTGAAACCCTTTATCATTTT
>JAYTBG010000021.1:0-2375 GCA_043737055.1 Chitinophagaceae bacterium
AGTACATCCCAGGGCCTTAGATAAACCAATTTCCTTGGTGCGCTCGTTAACTGCCACGAGCATGATATTCATCAGGCCAATGGCCGCACCAATGAGCGTTATAAATGCTATGCCTATGGTTCCTTTTTCCAGAAAGCTGAGGTTTTTTAAGAGACTCTGCGCAATACTGTCGCTCTTGTCTATAAAAAAGTTGCTGTCTTCTTTTACATCTAATTTTCGGATTGCTCTAAATATACCTTCTGCCTCTCCGGTGGCCATGGCCATCAGCTTGAGGTCGTTTACCATCGCTGCAATTGTGTATGTACTGCTGGCGCTTGCATTTAATCTTCGCACATTGTTGAAAGGAGTTATGACAACCCGGCTGGTGTTAAAAAATGCGCTGGACCCTTTGTCTTCTAACACCGCTATTACCCGGTATGGAATATGGTCTACGCTCACAATGGCATCCATTGCCTTTTCAATATTTTCCGGAAATAGCTTGCTGGCCACACCACTGCCTATCATGCAAACGTTGCGGCCGGTTTGTATTTCTGTTAATGTAAAGTTGCGACCTGTTTTAATGGTATATCCATTGAGCTCAAGGTAGTTTTCATCGCCGCCAAAAACGTTTACATCGGGATTGGTTTTCTTGCGGTTGGTATTAACGACTATACTTCCCGGGCCCCTTAATGCAATGCCAACCTTGCTGCCGGGAAAGCTAAATCTTTCTTTGAAAGTCTTAGCCTGGTCGTAGGTGATTACCATGCCCATTTTAGACTTTTTGGCCTTTAGGTTAGATTTTTTAGTAACCTCCCCGGAGGTGCGACCGCCGCCAAAATTAATGTTGCGATCTTTGTATCGGATGCTAAAGGAGTTGGCCCCCATTGTAGAAAAGCTGCTGGTAAGACTGTTACTTGCTGCGGTGATAGCGGTGATAATGAGGATGAGGGCGAAGATGCCCAATGCCATAATAATGACCGTGATGGCTGTTCGTAGTTTATTTCCTTTTACATTCTTCCACGAAAGCTGCAGAGAGTCTCTATAAGTCATTCATTACTTGTTAAGCCTAAAGGTAATGCACGATAGAAATTTTAAGGAAAAGTTTTATGAGTGGTATTACCTGTAAAGCCAGCCCAACAAGAATTCTGGATAGATGCCTAAGAGGAAGATGATACCGGCTGAGAGCACCAGTAAGAATTTGAAACCGCTGCTAATTTCATCTGAGTTGATGGCAGGGGCGTCGGCATCCTTAAAATACATTGCCTGTATTACCCTGAAATAGTAGTACGCACTGATGGCTGCAAAAACAACTGCTACTACAACCAACAGTTTATTGCCGCCATTTTGAACGGCAGACATCAGCAGATAAAACTTGCCCATAAAACCCGCCGTGAGCGGTATACCGGTAAGAGATAGTAAAAATACAGTGGCCGTAAAGGCAACCAATGGTTGCTGCTTTGCAAGGCCATTGAAACCTTCGATGGTGTAATCGTTCATTTTTATAAGAATAGCAAAAAAGCCAATTGTGGCTATGCAATAAGCTGCGGAATAGAGCACCAACCCTTCCCGACCCCAGTCATTTAATGAGAACAGTGCAATCATCATAAACCCGGCCTGCGCAATACTGGAATAGGCCATCATGCGCTTTACGCTCTGCTGAAAAACCGCCGTGATATTCCCCACTAATAATGTGGCAATGGTAATTACAATTATCAATGTTTGCCACTGGGCTTGAACCGAACCAAAGGCATTGTCGAACAAGCGAACAAAGGCAAAAAATGCAGCCACTTTTACGATGGTGCTCATAAAAGACGTAAACACAGTTGGGGAACCATCGTACACATCCGGGGTCCAAAAATGAAATGGAGCAGCAGATACTTTAAACGAGAGTGCTACCACAAGTAGCACCAGGCCGACGGCTATCATCACCGGCATGGTGCCCTGGCCAAGTTGTATGTTGTTGATAAAAAAAGATGCGTTGCTATTTCCACCGTAAATAAATGCAATGCCCATAAGTAGGATGCCGGTAGAAAACGCACCCATTAAAAAATACTTAAGTGCAGCTTCGTTGCTTTTCAAATTTCTTTTGTCGCTGCCGGTAAGTATATATAGCGGGATGGAAATAATCTCGATACCAATAAACAAAAACAAGAGGGTGTTGAATGTTGCAGAAAGGGCTACGCCACACAGCACAAAAAAGATGAGTGCAAAATATTCTCCTACATGCTCCCCTACCCGTTCTACATCTCTTCCGCTGAGCAAAAAATAGAGTAGTGTGCTACCAAATACCACGGCTAAAAAAGTAAGATTGAAACTGTTGGTACGAATCATGTCATTGGTGTCTATTGTCACCAATGCTTTGCCAGTATAGAGTTCCAACGCATTCAATAAAAATA
>JAYTBG010000022.1:0-13497 GCA_043737055.1 Chitinophagaceae bacterium
GAAAGAAAAAATAAACTTGTAAAAACCAGGGCTACATTTTTCTTATCTTGAAAGAGTAAACATTGTTCTCATTGTAAAAATCTGGAAGTTGAATTCCACCGACACTCAAAACGATTCTTCAAAAGCATTCTCCGAACGCATTTTTTTGATAGGTTTCATGGGCAGTGGCAAAAGCCATTGGGGAAAGATATGGGCTACCAGGCGCCAATATAATTTTCTTGATCTTGATGATGTTTTGGAGCAGGAAGAGCAAAGTTCTGTAATCGATATTTTTGAGAAAAAAGGTGAAGATTATTTTAGGCAGAAGGAAGCCATCATGTTGCGCACACTTCACGGCCGCACAAATATGATCGTTGCCTGCGGCGGCGGAACTGCCTGCTTTTTTGATAACATCAGTTGGATGAAAAATGCAGGCACAGTCGTTTTTTTAGAAGCTCCCCCGGCCACCATCCTCAAGAACATCCTCACACAAGAAGCAAAAAGACCGCTTGTAAAAAACCTGAACGAGGCCGAACTCTTATTCTTTGTAGAACAGAAACTAAAAGATCGCAGCGAATTCTATACCCAGGCTCACCATACATGGCAGGTAGAAGAACTCACTGACGCCTCTATTGACACACTCATTCCTAATAAATAGCAAATGCATAAAGGGTTTTTAAAAGTTGCGTTAGTTGTTGGTGCCCTTTCGGTACTAATGGGAGCATTTGGTGCACATGCTTTAAAGGACCTCGTTAGCCAGCGGGTAACTGTTACATTCGAAACTGCAACTCGTTACCAATTCTATCATGTGTTTGCACTACTATTTGTGGCTGTGTTGTACAAAGATTTTAATCAAAAATGGCTGCGGGCTGCGGGCTATTTTATCATCAGCGGTTTTATTCTTTTTTGTGGGTCACTCTACATCCTATCCTATGCACAGGCAATTGTATCGCCAGATTTTAAATGGGTCGGGCCCATCACCCCAATTGGAGGTGTAACCTTTATTGCTGGCTGGGTTTGTGCCCTGGTAGCCGTTTTTGTACGCAAAAAATCAGCGGGTTCTGCCATATAGTTTTACAAGCGTACCCGCATTTTTTTCAATCGAAAATTCAATCCCAAGGTCATTCATTCTCTTTTTCATGTTCCTGAGCCCGTTGCTAAATTGGCGCACGTTGCCAAGGTCTATGCCTTTGCCATTATCGTGAATCGATAGAGAGAGCCCGTTTGGTTCTATCAACATAATGATGACAACTTCCGTGGCGTTAGAATGCTTTACAATATTCTGAAGCGCTTCTTTGATCACTAAAAATACATTTCTACGGATCGTTCCATTCACCATTAATCGGGGCAGATTTTCGGGTATGCTTATGCGGGGTTTAATGCCGGTGCCATCTAAATACTCTGTGGCGTAACTTCTAATATAGGCAACCATATTTCCGAGGCTGTCGTTCTGGCTGCTCATGCTCCAGATAATAGCATTCATCTTATTAATGAGATCGTCTGCAAAGGCCGATATTTTTTCCAGTTCAGGTAAAAACTTATCTCCGGCTTTAGCCTTGGCAAGTTCGCTGTAAAGACGGATGGAGGTCATCCCGGCCCCAAGGTCATCATGCATATCTGCGCTAATGCGATTCCGTTCTTCCTGCTGCGTTTTGTAAACAGTAAGCTGGTTTGCAAAAGATTGTTTTTCTACCCCCAGTTTCATAGCCTCCTGTTCTTTGATGTTAAGAATAAGTTCCTGGCGATTTTTGTAAAATAGGCCTAACAAAAAAAAGATGATGGAGCAAATAATGCCCAGCTCAAAATAAAAAATCGGCGAGGTGTAAATGTATTTTGCATCAGACTTAGCCAAAACAAACGCCAGTGAGATGAAAGAGAAGAATATCTGCGTGGCGGTGCCTATGGCAAGGTAGTTAAGTAGCGTATTCTTTTGAACGAGTGCTAGTACGATAAACACCAAAGCTGAAACAAGCAATACACACTTCATGATGTTTTCCAGCATGGGCTCGTAAATGTAAGAATCTGTGCCAAAGTGTATGGCTGTAAACAGCACCATTAATACCGCAATGACCCGGGTTGCTAATTTTAAAAACGTATTGAGTTTTGGGTGCAGCTCCCTGGTATTTAAAAAATGACGGGTAAAGGCCAGGTAAGAAATAGTGCCTACAATAAGCAACAACAGATCGAGGTAGCTCATAAAAAAACCTTTGAACCATCCGGGGTTCATGTTCAAATAGCTCGTAAGAAAAATAATCAGGAACATGCAAAGCGAATAAACCGAGTTATACAAAAACTCAATTTTTCGGGTAATGAAGTAATTGAGCATTGTAACCATGATCATCATCAGCAACATACCGCTGAGAATAATACCAGCGGTTTTTTTGTTATTCAGAGATTGGAACAATTCATTTTTGAATAGTTGAATGTGTTGCTCCGAAATTAATTTAGACTCCAGCTTGTTAAAACCATTTTTAAAAAAATTGCCCTGTACGATAAAATTTTTGGTTTGCCCGGCAGGTATTTGCAGCGGTATGAACCCATCTTTTATAAATCCTGTTTGCTCCATTGCCATGCCGGCTCCAGGGGCAGCAGAATATAATTGCAAATGTTTGTACAGTTTGCCCGGGAAGTAAAAAAATCCCATGGTTTTGCTGCTGATGTTGGCTACTGTAAAGCGGAGGTAAAATGTGTGAGGGATGTGGGCACTGCTTATTTTATCTTTCCTGGCAAAATTTGTAAGTGGATAAAATGGAGCAATGGTAATTTCATTCAATGGCATCTTGCCTGTGCTGTCTATAAAAATGTAGGTTTTATTTTCTATTACACTAAAACCCCGCACCGTCCCGGCATCTACGATGTTGTCTGCGTGGCTGTTTTGGGACTTGCAAATAATGGAGAGGAAAAAAAATAAGACGACGCTCAGAATTTTTTTCAAAAAGTGCAGCTTTGCTATCAAACCTACATAAATTCGTTGAAACCACATATTTTATAATCCTTGCAATTATTATGCAGGCTGTATTTATTTATCTTTGTTCCTCATGGCCAATAAAGCAAAATCAACTAAAGCAACTACGGCAACGGCCGATACGCTGAAGCAGGAAAAGGAAGAGCATGTGGAAGTGAAGCAACTCCTAAAAGATGAACGTACCCATAAAATTGCCGGCAGTATTTGTATCCTAATTGCTATTCTCTTTTTTATAGCATTTACTTCTTATTTTTTTACATGGGAAGAAGACCAATCGCTGGTAAAAGATGCAGGTTCACAGTTGCTTTTAGGAACCGATGCAAAAGTCACCAACCTGATGGGCACTTTCGGAGCATTCATTTCTCACTTTTTCATTTACAAAGGGTTTGGCGTTGCGTCATACCTTATTTGCAGTTTCTTTTTTATTGTTGGTGTAAATCTTTTCTTCGGGAAAAAAATATTTTCTGTTATCCGCAATATTAAATACCTCATCATAGGCTTGCCACTATTGAGCATCACCGCCTCTGTATTGATGAGTGGAAACGCTTTTGCCTGGGGTGGGGCGGTAGGAGATATGAGCAAGGATTATCTCTTTAAAACAATTGGGGGCATTGGTACCATCTTGCTCATTAGTGTGGCTTTTCTTATTTATGTTATCTGGAGGTTTAACCCAAGTTTCCAGGTGGGGCAAAAAAAGGCTGCTGCTGTTGTGGACTCCGGCGAAGCCTCGATACAACCTTTAATTGCAGAAGAAGAAGTTGATGAAGATGACAGCGGAGTGCCTTCTAAACTGAGCCCGGCTTTAAATGGGCTCAAAGGTAATACCGGCCGCATGAATGATGTTCCGGATCAGTCGCCGCAGTTTAATCATGAACTCACCATTGTAGAAAGAGAGGAAGAAGAGCCACTGCGGCAGGCAACGAAGCCGGAACCTATCCCGTTCAGGGAAGTGGAAATGGTAGCAGTAGAAGAAGAGATCATAGTGCCTGTTACCCGGCCTAAACAAATAACGCCAATAGGACTAGACACTTCCGGACTAGAACTGGAAATTAAAATTGTTGATGATAAAGTGGAGGAGGATGCGCCTGTCAAGACAGCCGAAAAGGTTCAGCAATTAAAACCCTATGATCCCATTCTAGATTTGCGTGATTACAAGTACCCCTCGCTTGATTTGCTGGAAAATCACGGCAGCGAAAAGATCGTACAGGATCCGGCTGAATTAGAGAATAACAAGAACCAGATCATCACAACGCTGAAGAATTACGACATCCATATTCAAAAAATATCTGCCACTGTTGGCCCTACCGTAACTCTCTATGAAATTATTCCTGCAGCCGGGGTTCGTATCAGTCGCATCAAAAATCTGGAAGATGATATTGCTCTAAGTCTTGCTGCACTTGGTATTCGTATTATTGCGCCGATACCAGGTAAGGGTACCATTGGTATAGAAGTTCCCAATGCACGCAAAACGATTGTGAGCATGAAGACCCTGCTTATCTCCGATAAATTTCAGAATAATAATTTTTCGTTACCAATTGCCATTGGTAAAAAAATAGACAACGAAAACTTTATTGTTGATCTTGCCAGTATGCCCCACCTGCTTATGGCTGGTGCCACCGGTCAGGGTAAGTCGGTAGGGTTGAATGCTATCCTTGTTTCGCTGCTGTATAAGAAACATCCATCGCAATTAAAATTTGTGTTGGTAGATCCTAAAAAAGTAGAGCTGAGTATTTATAAAAAAATCGAGAGGCATTTTCTTGCCAAGTTGCCTGGCGAAGAAGACGCCATTATTACAGATACAAAGAAGGTTGTGCATACGCTCAATGCCCTGTGTATAGAGATGGACAACAGGTACGATCTGTTGAAAGAAGCCGGCGTTAGAAATATTAAAGAGTACAACGAAAAATTTGCCTCCCGCAAACTTAATCCGGAGAAAGGCCATCAGTATCTTCCGTTTATCGTGCTTGTTGTAGATGAGTTTGCAGATTTAATCATGACTGCGGGCAAGGAAGTAGAAATGCCCATTACAAGGTTGGCCCAGCTTGCAAGGGCGATCGGAATTCATTTGATCATTGCCACCCAACGTCCTTCTGTAAACATTATCACGGGTACCATCAAGGCCAACTTTCCTGCACGTATTGCCTTTAAAGTAAGTAGCAAAATAGACAGTCGTACCATTTTGGATAGCGGCGGCGCTGAGCAGTTGATAGGAAAGGGCGATATGCTCATCAGTTACAATGGCGAAGTGGTAAGGCTGCAATGTGCATTTGTAGATACACCGGAAGTGGACAAGATCGTAGATTTTATTGGCGAGCAGCGGGGCTATCCGGATGCATTCCTACTGCCGGAATATATTGATGAAAAAGAAATGGAGGGCAGGGACTTTGATGTAAACAACAAGGATGCTCTTTTCGAAGATGCGGCACGGCTCATTGTGAGTAGTCAGAGTGGGAGCACTTCTCTACTACAAAGGCGGATGAAACTTGGCTACAACAGGGCTGGCCGCCTCATGGATCAGCTAGAGGCAGCCGGTATCGTGGGAGCTAGCCAGGGCAGCAAAGTAAGAGATGTATTGATCAAAACAGATGCAGATTTGCAGCAGTTTTTAAATGAAATGATTTAGAAGGTCAGAGGCGGAAGGCGGAAGTCAAAAGTCAAAAGTCAAAAGGCAAGAGTCAAGAGGCGAAAGGCAAGAGGCAAGAGGCGAAAGGCGAAAGGCGAAAGGCAGAAGGCAGAGGGCAGAGGGCAAAAGGCTAAAGGCAGCGTACTTCGCAGACCCAACTTTAAAAACCAGCACCTTAATCATAATTGACCATTCACAATTGACCATTGACTATTGAGCATTAACCATTCACCATCGCCCTCGCCCCTTCAGCCCTCCACCCTCAACCCTTCTCTTTTATGTCAAAATTCTTAATAGTCGGCTTGGGAAATATCGGAAATGAATATGCCAATACAAGGCACAACATTGGTTTTGATGTTGCCAACGCATTTGTAACCAAGCATGGCGGCAGCTTTAATGTAGATAGGCTGGCTTACATGGCTGAAGTAAAATGGAAGGGAAAAGTTTTTGTTTGTATTTGCCCCACCACTTTTATGAATTTAAGCGGTCGAGCTTTTAAATACTGGTTAGATAAAACAAAAGTGCCCCTTGAAAATACCCTCACCATTGTAGACGATCTTGCTTTGCCGTTGGAGAAACTACGGTTGCGTGGTGCTGGTAGCCCGGCAGGTCATAACGGGTTAAAGGATATTCAACAAGTAGTGGGTACAGATGCATACCCAAAACTCCGGTTTGGCATAGGCAACCAATATCCCAAGGGAATGCAGGCAGACTTTGTTTTGAGTCAGTGGCGAAAAGAGGAGCTTCCACTTGTCCGTTTTAAGGTTGAAAAATGCATAGAAGCCATCGAAAATTTCGCTGCACAGGGTCTCGACAAAACGATGAATATGGTAAATACAGGCACCATTACACTCCCCTAATAAAATATGTACTTATTCTTTTTGTAATTTGTTTTTCTTTACTTTCGTAGCAAGAAACCCCTCACCTATCATAAAACTGGCTTATCAAAATGAAGATTATCTGTGTTGGAAGAAATTATGCAGAGCATGCAAAAGAGCTCGGCCATGAGATACCGGAAGAACCGATTCTTTTTATGAAGCCAAAAAGCGCACTTTTACAAACCCACACGCCATTTTATTACCCGGAATTTACAAATGAACTTCATTATGAGTGCGAACTCGTGTTGCGGGTTTGTAAAAATGGAAAGTATATCCAGGAAAGGCACGCCGGAAATTATTATAATGGCATCACGGTAGGGATAGATTTTACAGCAAGAGACTTACAGGATGAGGCGAAAAAGAAGGGCCTGCCATGGGAAAAATCAAAGGCTTTTGATAATTCTGCTGCCGTAGGGAAATTTGTAGATATTACCCCAGAACTAAATAAAAAGAATATCAATTTCCATTTGTTGAAAAATAAGGAGCAGGTACAAAAAGGAAATTCCAGTGAAATGATTTTTAGTTTTGATAAGATCATTGCCAATATCTCTAATTATTTTTCTTTAAACATTGGAGATATTATTTTTACAGGCACTCCGGCAGGAGTGGGTGAGTGTGTGGTGGGCGACGAATTGGAAGCTTTTATAGAAGATAAAAGCCTCCTGGCATTTGGAGTAAAATAAACGATCTGGTATATTAAAATCAAACTGCCCCTTTCCTTAGTGAGAGGGGTTTTTTGTTGCCATAATAAAAATGCCCGGAAGAATATCCCGGGCAGTAGAGCATTATAAATGTGTGATTAGTCTTCGTAAAAATCTATCAGGCTATTAAAATAAACTTCGTTCCAACCATCCACAATTTCGGCATAGGCCTCATCCGGTATATTGCTATGCCGCAACTCCGCAGAAGTGCCCTGCTTATGCGTGTGAAGAATGATCGTAACTATGGAAGATTCTTCCTGCTCGCCAAAATACCATTCCTGCACTATTTTTTTGCCGGGCTCAAAAGCAATGTTTTTGCCAGCAATGCTGCCTTCCCACAATGAAAATTCACTGCCAGGCTCTGTGCTCATAATGGCAGGTTCGCCAGTCCATAGTTGTAGGGTTGCCGGGTTGGTAAGTGCGATATAAACCTCCTCAGGGCTGGCAGCAATAATGTAATAATTTTTAAAATCTTTCATGGGTCACAACTTTATCAGCGTCTTATTTTTTATCAGCATATTTTTTTTGCACCTCGTCTAGCTTGGTAATATAAATGCTTCGACCATGCGTGCCTATCACAAGTTCATTCTCCCTGGTTTGAATTACCAAATCGTGTACCGCAACGTTTGGTAGCTGTCCACCCATACTCATAAAACTTTCGCCCCTGTTAAAGCTGCTGTATAGGCCGTTATCTGTGCCGAGGTAAAGTATGTTCTCTTCCTTGGCATCTTCTATAATTACATTTACAGGTTCGGCCGGTAGGTTTCTACCAATAGCGGTCCAGGTCTGTCCAAAGTCTTCGCTTACAAAAACATAGGCAGTAAAATGATCATTGCGGTAACCATTTAATGTTGCATACACACGGGAAAGCTTGTACTGCGAGGCTCGTACCCGGCTCACGTACAAGCCCTGCGGTAATTTTTTACTTACTAACGTAAAAGTGTAGCCGCCATCTTTGCTCACCTGTATATTGCCATCATCTGTGCCTACGTAAATGAGGCCAAATTGCATCGGCGATTCGCTGATGCTGGTCATAGTACCGAATGGTATGTCACCGGCTGTTTTACCATTCGTAAGATCAGCACTGAGCGTTTCCATATTGTCGCCATTGTTCATGCTGCGGTGAAGGCGGTTAGTGCCATAGTACAAAATGTCCTGGTTGTGTTTGCTCAAATGGATGGGTGTTTGCCAATTGTACCTAAAGGCTTCGGCGCCGAGTGCATGACGGGGGTAAATTAAAGATCCTCGTCCACCATCTGTGCTGCGGCGGCTGTAAAAACCAAACTGCGAACCGCTGTATAGCGTTTTATTATCCCGGGTGTCCACCTGCACTTGCATGCCATCGCCACCGCCCATTCTCTTCCAGGGGTAAGGGTTCTCATAATTCCACTGATCAGATTCCTTGGCTGTAGATGGGCCATACCAAACACCATTGTCCTGAAGGCCACCATACACATTGTACGGTTTGGCATTGTTTGTTGTAATGTTGTAAAACTGGCCTACAGCCGGCGTGTTGCCTTTAAACCAATGATCTCCGTTGTCGTAAGTAACGTTGAAGCCGCCATCATTGCCAGCCACCCAATGATTGTTGTTGGTTGGGTTTATCCAGCAAGAATGCCAGTCTGCATGGGTAGAGGGCTGGTCTTTTTGTTTGAAAGTTTTGCCTCCATCTGTGCTCACTTCGAGATCAAACCCAAGAATGACGAGTTTGTTTGGATCATCTGCAGCAACGGTCAGTTTTCCAAAGTAGTAGCCATACGTGTTGTAGAGTTCGAGTGGCTTTGTATTCGTTTTCTTCCAGCTCATTCCTGCGTCATCGCTGCGGTAGATTTCCGCTCCAATGATGGGTGTTTCAAACAAGGCTGTATTGGCATTAAACAGGTAATCAAAAATTGCTGAGGGCTTTATCGAATCTTCCTTAACCAGTTTTTTTACATAGGTAGCAGTGTATTTGCTGTCAAAATTATTATCAGCTAAAAAGCTGTCTAGTTTATTTTGATCCATAGCCAGCAAACCCTCTTTACTCACATTTCTAAAATCCTTCAACACATAATTGGTATCTGCTTTTTTTTGTGCTGTATCAGGTCGGTTGGCCTGGTTGTCTACAATTGCGTAGATGATAGATGGATTAGCAGCATGCACTGCCACACCTATACGGCCTACTTTGTCGCCCGTAGGGAAACCGGCTGCTGCTGTAGAAATAAGTTTCCATGTATTGCCACCATCAGAGCTTTTATAAATGCCAGATGTTTTTCCTCCTTCCTCAAAGTTCCAGGCACGGCGGGTGCGGTACCATGCGCAGGCATACAATTCATCCGGATTTTTAGGGTTGATATCTATCTCAATAACGCCGGTGTTTTCGTCTATCTGCAATGAATGTTTCCATGTCTTTCCTCCATCAATAGTTTTAAAAACGCCTCGTTCTTTATTGGGAGAATACAAGTGGCCGATGGCAGCCACCCAGGCGATATTTTTATCAGAGGGGTGTACAATTATTTTTCCAATATGATGACTCTCCGGTAGGCCCAGCCAAGCCCAGTTTTTCCCATTATCGGTAGTTTTATATACGCCATTGCCTGAGTAAGAACTTCGGCTACTGTTGCTCTCACCACTGCCAACCCAAATTGTGCGGCTTGGCCAGTCTACGGCAATATCTCCAATGCTGTAAGCGTTTCCTTTTTCGAAGATGGGTACCAGGCTTTGCCCATTGTTTGTGCTGTGCCACAGGCCACCACTTGCATAAGCCACGTAAAACTCTGTATTGTTTTGCGGGTTTACTTCAATATCTACTACCCGCCCACTCATATTAGTAGGGCCTATATTACGAAATTTGAGGTCTTTTAAACTGCTGCTCTCATCGAGAAGTTTACGTTGGTTTAAACCTGCAATTCTCTCTGCTGCAGTAGATGGCTTTACCTGTGCAAAAGCACAATTAACATTTAAGAAAAGGATGAAAAGGGTAAATTTGGCAGCAATGTTTTTAATCATCTTTGTTGGTAAAAAAGTTTATAAATAAAATTAGATATGAAACATTTAAAAGTAATGAAAATAGCGGTGATAGCAATCGGCCTGCTCTTCTTTTCGGTCTCTGCATCTGCTCAATACAAAGACTTTAAGTTTAATGCAAAGGGGGACACAATAAACATTGTTGGCAGGGACGGAATCAAACAAGGGAAGTGGGTAATACGGGTTGCAGAACTGCGGGGTGAACCGGGCTATGAAGAGGAAGGCCTTTTTAAAAACGGTAACATGGAGGGTGTATGGCGACGCTATACGGTAGACGGCGATTTGCTTGCCGTAGAAAATTATAAGAGAGGAGGAAAACATGGCGTACAACAATATTTTACATTTTTAGGTGAGCCCTTGCGGGATGAAAGTTGGAAAGGTTACGATCCTGAAGCACCTTACGATACCATTCCTATATATGGCACAGGAAGCAACGAGATAGTTGAATTTAAAATTGTGAAGGCGGAGCAATACAGCGTGAAGCAGGGCGAGTGGCGGTTTTACGATCCTTCCGGTGCTGTAGTGCGCACTGAGCAATGGGAGAGAAATGTTATAGCAAAACCAGGGAGCACTGTGCCCTCTGTGGTGGCTGTAGACAAAAAGAAAAAGCCAGAAAAGACTGCAGAGATGCTGGAATGGGAAAAGAAGAACAGCGGAAAGAAAGGGGCGCTTCGGGATGGACGAACCGGACTCTAAACATTTAGAATAAAAAGGAAAACCGAAGTGGGACGACTATTTTAACTACCTCAATTTTCGAAAAAAAAGCGCTGCGGTCCGCAATGCTTTTAAATGACTATTTGTCAAATTTCGCCAGCACTATCTTTTCTAAATTCAATGAGTTTATTAAATGCACTTGGTTCTCCGTAAACGAACTTGAGTTAAATAAAAACAAGCCCAAAAAAAACTGCCCTACAAAGGGCAGTTTTAAATTATATAGACCGACGGTTAGTTTCTAACGGTTAGCTTTTTGGTTAGCGTTTCTCCGGTTGTTTTATTTACAATACGAATCATATACATACCGTTTTGAAGATTGTTATAGTCGACAGAGTTGGTGTTGGTCAACAGAATACTTTTCAAAACCCGGCCAGTGTTATCAATTAGTTGAACATCGGTAGGACCGGAAAGATCGGATATACTCACTTTAGCACTTCCGTTGCTTGGGTTGGGATACAGGCTAAAGTTAACGGCTGCTCCTGAACCTTTCACTACTTTGATTTCGCTATTTTTAAAGCTGCCATCGATGTCAACCATTTTCAACCTGTACTGGCTAACAACTTTGTTAGAATTACTTTTATCAGTAAAGCTATAATGGCTTCCCGTAACAACATTTTTTGCAGGTACCGTAGCTATGTCTACGAATGCTTGACCAGCACTTCTTTGGATAATAAACGCCTGTGCATTTAATTCGCTTGCGGTGTTCCAGCTAAGATTAACAGCGCCGTTAGACCTGATTGCAAAAAAACTGATCAAAGCAATTGGTAAAGGACCTGCATCAACAGTAATGGTTTGCCCACATACCGAGCCGCCGCAGTTTGCGTTGGTACTCCGTCCAATCACATAAGTGATAGTCGCATCGCAAGGGGCAGAAAATTGGGGGCTTACATATATGGTGCTGGCACTTCCGCCAGGCACTAAGTAGCAGGAATCGGCAACAATAATACCGGAGGCTGCATTACCAATGTAAACTGTTATTCTGAGAGATTTGTTAGCTGCAACATCTCCTGTGGCATTGACAAATACACTGGAGGTACAGGTGTTACCAACCGAGCTAATTGGGGTAAACCCACTACTTTGAACGTCTGGACAAGGGTTAGCTTGAGAAATTGCTAGTAAGCTGATAGCAAAGGAGCATAATACTAGTGTAATTTTTTTCATAAATGTGTGTTTAAGATGTAAGCAAAACTGTTTAAAAAGAGAAAGGAAGGTGGACAGTGGCTCACAAGAAAATTAAACACATAAGGGGCACGGATAGAACCATGCAACGGTGCAACTTTAATGAGATAGGTCTATTGGCGGGATGGTGGATGGTTTTGAGGCTGAAGCAGAAGAGATTCTGCTATGGTTGGTTCAGAATTGTAAAACTAAGGGAAAATTGTACAGAAAAAAATTTTTTTTATTTGCTGAAATCCAGAGCAGCATGTTTTAGCTTTTTTTTATCTAGAAGGAGCAGGAATTAAGCAAAACCTGCTTTACGAAGCAAGATTTCCTGGTCGTTAATTCAATTGCTCGTCGCAGATTTCTGTTGACCAGAGAGCCCATCAGCCACTAAAAATGGGCTACGCCATGCCACTAATGCAGCGAGCAACGTCATCAATATCAATAATGATAAAGCAAGCGATAGGCCTGACTTTTCTGAAATGAAACCAATTAAAGACGGCCCCGCCAGGAATCCAATGAGCCCACCGGTTGTTACCATTGCAAATCCTTCTACGGTGCTTAAGCCCGGTATGTTGGCAGAAGCCCGAAAGAGCACGGGTACAATGCAGGAGCACCCAAATCCGATTATGACATAGCCCATTACCGAAAGCCAGATAAAGGGCGTGAGTACCACCATCGCAAACCCCAACGCTGCCAACGTACATCCTGCTACCACCGCTTTTTTATTACCGGTTTGAGAAACCAGGTAATCGCCGTTGAGCCGACCAATCGTCATGGCAACCGCAAAAGCGCCATAGCCAAGGCTTGTGAAAATGTCAGGAGCATGCAATACTTCTTTAAAATATATTCCACTCCAGTCTGCCACACAGCCTTCTGCCATAAACAGCACCATGCAGATAAACGAAATACCCAGTACACTCATCGAGGGCAGTTTTATGCCTGAGCCAGAATGAATAATTTCTTTATTGGCGATTAGAAGCGGGCGTATAGCTAGCAGCACTACTACAATCAGCCCAACGAGTAATACAATTTGCCAACCTGGTATTACATTAACGTAAAATAGGGCAGCCGCTATACCTGCACTGGCAGCGCCCCCCAAGCTATACAGGGCATGACAGCTACTCATCAGCAGGCGATTGTATTTCTTCTCCATCAGGTTAATACTGGCATTAGTAGATACCCCGTTTAGAAAACTAACGAGGCCGAAAAAGTAGAGGCATGACCATAGCATGGGCTTGCTCACAGAATTGATTTGCAAGATCATAATACCGCACAGAAGTAAGTAGCCTCCAAACATCCATTTGCCTACAGCAATTTTGCTGAATATTTTGGTTGAAATAAATACACCGGTGATGGCGCCCAGTGGCGAGAGTAAGAGCGAGAGTCCGAGGCTGCCGTCAGTAAATGCAAATCGTTCCTTGATGCCCGGGATGGCTGCCACCCAGCACCCAAACAATAAGCTGGAAG
>JAYTBG010000023.1:0-5893 GCA_043737055.1 Chitinophagaceae bacterium
ACATAATCCTATCTGTGTGAATGCGGGAATGGTGCAAAGTCTCGCAATTGATTGGCGCAATTATTCCGGGGATACAAGCATGATTTCTATAACGAGAAAGGGACTCGATCATCAGCTAAAGTTTGGCACTACCCCGGCTAACTGGGAATGGGCAAATGTTCCCTACGCAAGTTCAGAAGCAGGTGAAATTATTTATGACGGGGCATCCAAATTTGACACAGCTGTAACTGAAGAAAACATGGGCAGGGGCGATGGTTCCTTCTCCCTCGAAATTGACAAGATAGGAGAAATGGGTATAGCCTATTTAAAATTTTACCAGCTTTCTGGCGAAGCAAAATATTTGAAGGCTGCCATCAACTGTGCAGATGCATTGGTTAAACATGTTAGAACCGGGGTGCATTCTAAAAATGGTATCGAGTGGAAAAATCTGGTGCTAACATCGCCCTGGCCTTTTAGGGTTAAAGCTCAAACCGGCGAAGTTCAGGAAGACTACACAGCCCATGTAATAGAGAATCTTCGTTTGCTTGATGAGCTGGTAAGAATTAAAACAATAGCACTGTTGTCCCCGGAAACGGCGGAGTCTTACAGCAGGGCATCTGCCATAGTTTGGAACTGGCTTTACTCTGCAGAAGGCCCCATAAAAACATCTATCTGGAAGGGGTATTTTGAGGACATACGTTGGGACCCTATCAACCTGAATCGGGTCAATAATTCACCGATGGAATTCGCCCGGTATTTGATTAAAAATGCCGTCTTTGATAAAAATATTACTACAACTGTTCCGTCCTTAATCTGGTGGGTAAAAAATACATTTGGCGAACATGGTATGAACGCAATAAACGAACAAACCGGTTGCTACCAACCCATGGGTAGCCATACCGCCCGTTATGCATCAGTATGTGCTTTATGGTACGAATACACCGGCGACAAATGGTTTAAGGAAGAAGCCTACCGTCATTTTAACCATGCTACCTACATGGCAGAGCCAGATGGTGTAGTGCAGGTAGGGCATAACTGGGGTGGAGAAATTTGGTTTAGCGATGGGTACACTGATTACATTCGCCATTTTATGGAAGGCATAGCGGCAGTACCAGAATGGGCACCTGCAGGCGAGAATCATTTGCTACGTTCTACGTCCGTGATAACTAAGATTAAATATGGGCCACGGCAAATTAATTATTCCACATTTGATAGTGCGTCAAGAGAAGTATTGCGGCTAACTAAAAAGCCAGCAGCGGTAAAGATTGATGATAAAAAATTAAATGAGTCCACATTAGCAAGCGAGACAGGTTTTACATGGCAGCCATTACAAACTGGCGGTGTTTTAAGAGTTAATCATACGAATGGATTTAATGTCACTATAATTTTGTAAGACGGTAACATCTGATTGGCTCGCCAGGTGTTTTCTTCATTGCAAAGGGCTTGCACAATGTTTGAAAGTATGTGAATCTTAATATTGCTGGCAGTGGCCTGTCTAATTAAAAAAGGATGATAAATCTTTTTTATGCAGGTTAAAATCAGCGTTTTAATATTGCCAAATTTTATAACCATTAATAACCCTGTTTGTTCCCATACTGTGCTGTGCTGCATATTTTTTTGGGCTGTAAACTCACGACAGCCACTTTAAAATTATAATTTAGTTGAAGGCTTACAATAGTTGTGTCATCAAGGCAAATACACTTTTGGGCATTTAAAGAAATGCATGATGGAGAGTTAAGTGAAAGAATTTGGAAATTTTAAAACTATAAAATGCTGTTGTCAAAGATCAATGTATTTAAGCATGTAAGTTATTTGTGGGATGATGCAAAGGCTATTGCTTTTAATGACGACCAGGTAGGCTTGTTGATTTATAGATCGAACTTGTTGGGTGCAGATTTGCGCCTGACTAATTATGGTGGTGGCAACACAAGTTGCAAGGTATTTGCACGAGATGTACTCACCGGTAACGATACGGAAGTAATGTGGATAAAAGGCTCCGGAGGTGACTTAGGGTCCTTGAGAAAAAGCGGGCTATCCGCATTGTACATGGATCGTTTGTCTGCATTAAAAAAGGTATATCGTGGCCTTGACTTTGAAGATGAAATGGTAGAATATTTGAACCATTGTCTATTTAGTTCTAATGCTAAGGCACCATCTATTGACACCCCCCTCCACGCCTTTCTTCCCTTTAAACATATCGACCATCTTCACCCGGATGCAGCCATTGCCATTGCGGCCTGCAAGGATGGAAAGCAAATAAATCATGATTTGTTTAATGGCCAAATTGGATGGGTAGATTGGCAGAGGCCCGGATTTGATTTAGGTTTAAAACTAGCTGCTTGTCTAAGAGACAATCCTGGTGTTAGGGGAATCATGCTTGGAGGGCACGGCTTGTTTACGTGGGGAAACACATCTTATGATTGCTACATCAACACCCTCGAGGTCATTGAAAAGTATTCTGATTACCTCGACCAAAATTTAAATGATAATAAACTCGTGTTTGGTGGGCCAAAGATTACCTCACTGGATAGTGACGAACGCCAAAAGCAAGCTGCTCTTCTATCTCCTGTTCTGCGTGGGCTTTGCAGTAACCATACCCGGATGATTGGCCATTTTTCAGACGACGAAAAGATTCTGGAATTCATCAATAGTGCTGATGCAAAAAAATTGGCATCCATGGGTACAAGTTGCCCCGATCATTTTCTGCGAACCAAAATAGCACCATTGGTTTTAACACTTGCCCCGGATGAGGATTTAACTGATCTTGAAAAATTAAAACAAAAACTCACGCCCGCATTTGAGGCATATAGAAATCATTATACAACATATTACAGCCAGCATAAGCATGAAGATAGCCCTGCCATTAGAGATGCTAACCCGGTAATTATTTTATACCCCGGCATAGGCTTATTTTCTTATGCAAAAGATAAAGCTACAGCAAGAATTGCGGCTGAATTTTATGCTAATGCTATTAATGTAATGAAAGGTGCAGAGGCCGTGAGCAAATATGTTGCGCTTCCTTTGCAAGAAGCCTTCAACATAGAATACTGGTTGCTGGAAGAAGCGAAATTGCAAAGAATGCCTAAACCTAAATCCCTGAGTGGTAAGGTGGCTTTAGTTACGGGTAGCGCCGGGGGTATTGGTAAAGCAATTGCCGAAAAATTAATTGCAGAAGGTGCCTGCGTGGTTATTACAGATATAAATGAGGATAGGCTGGAGGAAACTTCAACCTATTTTGGTAAAACATTTAAGAAAGATAACTTCCTGGCTCTCCAAATGGATGTGACCAAAATTGACGATATCGAAAGATGTTTTGCAAAAGTAGCCATCACTTTTGGCGGTGTAGATATTGTTGTTAATAATGCAGGAATTTCCATTTCTAAAACCATAGAGGAAACAACATTTGAAGACTGGGGATTGCTACAGGATATTTTAGTACAGGGCCAATTTCATGTTTCTAAATTTGGTTTACACATCATGCGGCGTCAGTCACTTGATGGAGACATTGTTAACATTGTGAGTAAAAATGCATTGGTGAGTGGGCCTAACAATACCGCCTATGGCACAGCAAAAGCTGCTCAGCTTCATATGAGCAGACTCATGGCTGCTGAGCTTGGTCCCGATAAAATAAGGGTGAATGTCATTAATCCTGATGCAGTCATACAAGGCAGCAACATCTGGGCAAATGGTTGGGCAGATGGTAGGGCAAAAGCCTATGGTATTGCAGTAAAAGAACTGCCGGAATTTTACGCTAAGAGGACCTTACTTAATGAAACAATCCTTACAGAAGATATAGCAAATGCCGTATTCGCTTTTGTTGGTGGGTTATTAAAAAAGAGTACAGGCAATGTTCTTAATATAGACGGAGGTATCGCCGCTGCATTTCTTCGCTAATTGAAATAATGTATCAGTGCGTACAGTACAAATAAATGCAGCTATACAATCTATGTATTTATCAAAGCGACTTTCTTTTTATAAACACAAATGGATTTTTTATTCTTTCCTTCCTATTTTCTAAAATAAGCTTGGCAACAGATACTCCCATTTGCTGGTGATCCGTGGAAATAACAGTTATTCCATCAAGCAGTATTTCCTTTAGCGGCGTATCATTGTAAGAAATGATGCCTACGTCTTTCCCTATTTTGAATTTTGCCGTTTGGCAGCTTTTGATAAGGGTTACCAGGTCTGCCTCTTCAATTACTATATAAGCTTCTTTCTTATTTAATACGGAGTCTAGCTGTATCTCTTCAATGATGCTGTAGGGTAAATTCTGGCTGTTACAAAAGCTTCTGAAGCCGGTAATAATTTCTTTTGGATAAGGGATGAGCTTTGGAAATACCAGGATCAATTTCTTATACTTAGTTATGAGGGGTAAGGCACTTTCCAGCGCATAATAAATATCGTTTTTAAAATCCTGGAAAACACCGGCATATTTAGAATAGGTGTGCGGAAGCTCTTTATCAAGAATAATCAGTTTCTCACTGGGTATCTTTTTTATAATAGTATATATTTCATCAGTATCATCATAAAAATGAGGCATTAATACGAAGTAATCATAGTCATAAATATACTCTGTAATGAGACTGTCAAAAAGTTGCTTGCTAAAATGGTGAATCTTCAAATCTACCACAGCCTTATCACCCATCGTTTCTACAAAGGCATTATATATTTGACGTTTATAGTTACTTATTTTATTGAACAGTAATAGTATTCTAAATGTAACGTTGGCATCTGACCTGTTAATGTAAAATCCTTTTCCTTTAACCGCAGTAATCAAACCTTTCTTTCTCAACAGGGTGTAGGCTTTCTGAACTGTGTCCCTGGATAACATGCATTCATCACTCAATTCATTTATAGAAAAGATGGGATCACCCTTTTTTAAATCACCTTGTCTTATGGCACTTGTAATGGCTGTTACTATTTGTAAATATTTTGGTGTTTTCTTGTCAGACTCAATCTTCATTAGGCTCTGCATGATCTTTTTCATCTTCTATCTAATTGTTTGTGGTTGAAGTAAAGTTGTAACAAGCCGTTAGCTTTAAAAAGAACCTGCAGGCGAGACAAATATAACGGTTTGAAAAAAACGTTTAATGAAAAGTAAACTGTCGAAATTTTATTTTTCACATCATTAATCGGGCTAAAATTAATTGCAAACATTGAATGACTAATGGATACAAATAGCACAATTTTAAAAAATCTGTAGACTAATTTCACCGTACTTTTTGTATAACACTATTTAGTGAGATTTAACTGTGCTGGTAAAAAATTTAACAAAGCAGCATGGTGCAGTATAGTAAAGATATTCAAAGATGTTAAGTTTATGCAACGATAGTCTAGCAAGCCTAGCTGTAATCTCAAACTGCCAAATCAAAATCTAAAACGATTGTTTATGAAAATGAGTAAAAACTCTACACTCCCACTCTATTTAAGATTTTTTCTATTGTTTGTCGTTATGTTGTTTAGCAACTATGTATTTGCACAAAATAATATTACCATAAGTGGTAAGGTAAAAGATAAGGATGCAAATACAGCACTTGCAAAAGCAAGTGTAATGGTAAGAGGATCCAGTACCGGTGTTGTTACAGATGATGACGGCAATTACACAATCACGGTACCAGCAGGAAGCACGCTGATATTCACTTTCCTGGAAAGTGCTCCGGAGCAGATAAAAGTAAACCAGAGCAGAATCTTAAACATTTCTCTCAGTACCAAACCTCAGAATATGGATGAGGTGATTGTGATTGGGTATGGTACAAGAAAGAAAAAAGATGTAACAGGTGCTATAAGCACAGTAACCTCTAAGGATATAGAAAAGAGTACTTCCATGACGCCAGAACTTGCTTTGCAAGGAAGGGCCGCTGGTGTGTTTATAGAGTCTGGCGGTGGTGCACCAGGTGCCAGGCCAACTGTTCGT
>JAYTBG010000024.1:0-5871 GCA_043737055.1 Chitinophagaceae bacterium
CAACTTTTTGGGCATAAAACTCAACGGCAGGCCGGGCAATACTTGCGGCATTGGTGCTTCAGTATATATCTATTCAAAGCAGGGTATGCAGTTGTACCATCAATCTTTGTCAAGGGGTTTCATGTCGTCCGTGTCACCTTTAATGCACATTGGTTTGGGTAATGAAACGGTGATAGACAGCCTGGTAGTTTTGTGGCCCGGCGGCAGGGGGCAAAAGTTGCTGAATGTAAAAACTAATGTCAGTATTGAATTAGATGAAAATAATGCGAGTGCTGATTTTGCAAGACCGCTGCTTAAAAAAACCATTGATGATAAGTGGGAAGATATAACAGCATCCTGTGGTATAAATGTGACTCATAAAGAAGATGCATTTGAGGATTTAAGTGTACAACCATTTCTGCCCCATAGTATTGCTACACAGGGCCCCAAAGCTGCCGTTGCTGATGTAAACGGGGATGGGCTGCAGGATTTTTTTATATGTGCAGCAAAAGGGCAAAAAGCTGAATTGTTTATCCAAAGCAATCAATCCACTTTTAATCAATCAGCACAGGCTTGCCTTACAGCCGATTCTATGTTGGAACAAACAGACGCCATCTTTTTTGACGCAGATAGGGATAGCGATATGGATTTATATATATGCACTGGCGGCAACGAGTTTTATGGCTCTAGCCCCCTGCTTAAAGACAGGTTGTACGTTAATGATGGAAAGGGAAATTTCTCCTTGAGCAATGGTTTGCCAAATTTTTACGAAAATAAAAGTTGTGCAGCTGCTTGCGATTTTGATAAAGATGGAGATATGGATTTGTTTGTTGGCGGCAGGGCCAATGCAAGGATGTATGGGTACACACCGGCCAGCGTACTATTGGAAAATGATGGGAAGGGAAATTTTAGAGAAATAACAGAACAACAGGGTAAGGGCTTACAATACCCTGGTATGGTAACCAGTGCCTGCTGGAGCGATATTGATAAAGATGGATGGATAGATTTAATAGTTGCAGGCGAATGGATGCCCATTACTGTTTTTAAAAATAATAAAGGGAAATTGCAAAGGCAGGACCAGCAGGCATTACGGCAAAGTAACGGGTGGTGGAACTGCATGTATAAAAGCGACATTGATGGCGATGGTGATGATGATTTTTTATTGGGCAACTGGGGAACCAATTCAAAAATGCTGGCTTCGGCTGCACATCCACTCACAGTATACCTTTCTGACTGGGCAGGTAATGGCCAGGTAGACCCAGTGCTATGTATTTTTAAAAACGGGCATTATTACCCGTTTCTTGGTAAGGCAGATTTGGAGAAACGACTGCCCTATCTCAAAAAAAAATATCTAAAATATTCTGACATAGCAGGAAAACCTGTGGAAGATTTGTTTGGCAGGGAAGCCATCAATAAGTCAAAAAAATTGGAAGCCTATACTCTACGATCAAGCATCCTCTGGAACAACGATGGGCAATTAACCTTACAACCCCTTCCATCATTTTTACAAACAGCGCCAATTTTTTCATTTGCCCGCTTTCAAAATAACAAAGGGAAAATAAACTTTATTGCTGCAGGTAATTTTTATGACGTATTGCCGTATGAAGGCCGGTACGATGCCATGTTGCCAACTGTATTTGCTTTTGAAAAAACTAACGTAATTGATAACGGATACATTATGCAAAAAGGTGCTGTAAGAAGTATACAACCCATTGCATTAAATAATAAACATCCATCAATGCTGCTTGCAAAAAATAACGAGGGCCTCGTATTAATCTCATACACGGAATAGAGATTATGCTGCAGAACATAACGTAAAAAATGCCCGGCAAGCTGCGGGTATAAAACTACCAGAGTATGAAAACAAACAGCTCTTTTTTTACAATATTACTCGGATGCATCTTTGCGGTGATAGTGAACAGTTCCTGTCTTAAATCAAAAGAGGATACAGCATTGCCACCGGTAACTCCGGGTACTGGCAATTATTTGTATAAGTGGACAGGTATTGCAGACTCTGCTCAACTCTCCTTAAATTATTTTTGGAACAGTAGCGACAAGTTCTTTACCAGTACCAACAATAGTAGCAACTGGGTAAATTATTGGCCTACTGCTCATGCATTGGATGTACTCGTAGACTTGTATGCACGTAATCCTAATGCAGGTACCAAAGCAAGGATGGACGAAGCAGTAGCTGGCCTAAAAGTAAAGAACGGTATTACCTATATCAATTATTATTACGATGATATGGAATGGATGGCACTTGCCTGCCTCCGGGCTTTTATAGCCACCAACGATACGCAGTACAAAGACATTGCATTATTACTTTGGGCTGACATTAAAAATGGGTGGAGCACAGATTTAGGTGGAGGCATCTGGTGGCGGAAAGATAACTCTTCTAAAAACGCACCGTCCAACTTACCCGCTGCGATACTCGCTGCAAGGTTGTACAAAGCTTTTAATAACCCTGCAGATTTGCAATGGGCCAAAGATATTTTTAACTGGCAAAAAACTGTTTTATATGAGCCCAACAGTGGTTGGGTGTACGATAATATAGAAGCAAATGGAAATAAAAATACTACCTGGAAATTTACATACAACCAGGGTACTTTTATTGGCGCTGCTTTGGAGTTATATTCCATTACCAACACAGCCTTTTACTTAGCAGATGCTACAAAAGCTGCTGACTATGCTGTAAGCAGCGGTCAGTTAACAGATATTGCTAATGGTATTTTGAAAGATGAAGGTGGCGGAGATGGTGGATTATTCAAAGGTATTTTTATACGCTATTTCAACCGGTTGATTATTGATGGCGGCTTAGCTACTTTAAAAAAAACCCAGTATATAAATTTCATGAAGGCCAATGCACAAAAATTATGGAGCAGTGGTACCAATAAAAACAATATACTTTTTGGGAGCGCATGGAACACCGCACCGGCGGCCACCACAGATCTAACCATACAATTAAGTGGAATCATGCTTTTTGAGGCAATGGCCGAATTAAAAAAACTTAATCTCGTTGATTAAACTTATTGCAAATGAAATACCTTTTTAGATTCAAGCCGTCTGGTATTTGCTGTTTATTGTGCCTGTTGCTATGCCACAGTGAAACGAAGGGCCAGCCAAACCCCACATACAAAAAAAGAATTGAGATAACCTATAACAATATTTACAGACACTTCTACGATTCAAACAGACATCTTTTTTTAGAGAAAACAAAGCTTAAAAGTGACGAGAAACCTTATGCTTACCTATGGCCCATATGTGCTATGATTCAAGCTGCTAATGAAATGGAGACACTTTACCCGCCAAAACAATACATGCAGCCGGTAATAAAAGTGATTAATAAATATTATAATGATGCCAAAGCGCCACATCCGGGGTACGAGAGTTACCTGATGGAAGCTGGTGGCGATGGTAGATTCTATGATGATAACCAGTGGATAGGTATTGCATACATGGATGCTTACAACCGCACAGGTAATGCAAAATATCTAAACCTTTCCAAAGAGATTTATGGTTTTATGATGACGGGCTATGACAGCATAGCCGGTGGCGGATTGTATTGGAAAGAGTTTGACAGCACTACAAAAAATACCTGCTCTAACGGGCCGGGAGTTTTGCTTGCCCTACAGCTATTTAAAGCAACAAACAATAGTGCCTACTTAGACACGGCATTATTATTATACGAATGGGTAAATAAAAATTTGGAGTCGCCTGATGGCTTATTTTTCGATAATATAAAGTTGCCTTCAAAGGAAATTGATAAGAGAAAATATACCTACAATTTAGGCACGATGCTGCAGAGTAATGTTTTGCTTTACAAACTGACAAAAGAAAAAAAATATTTAACCATTGCCCAAAAACAGGCTGCTGCAGGGATACAATTTTTTTACAAAAATGATTTGTTTCCTGATAATTATTGGTTCAATGCAGTATTGCTTAGAGGGTATGTAGAGCTCTACAAAGTAAACAAGAAGCGAAAATACTTAACGGCGTTTAAAAAGTATGCTGACAAAATATGGAACGAACAGCGGGATAACAATAACCTTGTTGGCACCGAATCCAATAAAACACTTCTTGACCAGGCCGCCTATTTGGAAATTTTAATAAGATTAGTAAATTTTTAGATAAGCCTTACGGTAAATGTTCCACAAACTGCGCTGATACTACAGCTTGGGCAATTCCCTGCCAATAATACACTACGAGCGTTCTCAATCTAAAAATGATTTTAATGACGATCCTCAGAGAGGAAGTTGAGCTATTGCTCCCTGGCAATGACATTAACTTTATTGTGTCCTTTGTTTTCTTTATACATTTGCCCCGAATTTGGTTTTCAACTCAAATAAAATTGAGGAGAAATTAAAAGGGAAGCCTGTGTAAATCAGGTGCTATCCCCGTAGCTGTAAGGCCCGGGAGGTGAGAATTAAAAAGTAAACAGTAAACAGTAAAAAGTAAAAGAAGGTCCTCTACTTGGGGATTTGACCTTTCACTTTTCACCTGTGACCGATTTCACCTTCCACTTGTTGGATCTTCATACCACTGTCTGCCCATGGCCGATGGGAAGGTATTCAACAGAAGCCAAGCCAGAAGACCTGCCAGGTTTAGTAACAACATTTGGCTTTCGGGTGAAAGGCTTGAAGTGTAAAGTGGTTTTCATTTTATATTTCTCTCTTTTTTATTTTCTCGGAAGCAGTCACAAAAAAATTTTTTCAAAAATGAAAAAGAAAATTTTTATTGCGGCTGCTGTATTCTTCAGCGGTCAGTTGCATGCGCAACAACCTGTGCCTGGCAACGCCAGCGACAGTACTATTATGGATGAAGTGGTGGTTACTGCCACCAAAACTGCCATCAGGCAATCGCAAACGGGCAAGGTAATTTCGGTAATTACAAAAGCGGAGCTCGAAAAAAAAGGCGGGCGCACACTCTCCCAGGTTTTAAACGAACAGGCAGGAATCGTTATCAATGGTGCATTGAATAGCCCCGGCAACCCACAAACGATTTTCACCAGGGGTGGTTCTGCCGGCAGAACATTGGTGCTGATGGATGGAATACCCGTGTATGATCCATCGTTGATCAACAGTGAATTTGACCTCAATCTTTTGCTGGTAAGCGACATTGAAAGAATTGAGATCTGTCGTGGTGCACAATCAACACTCTATGGCTCAGATGCCGTTGCAGGTGTGATCAACATCATCACCGTAAAAAAAGAGGTAAGTAAAGCATTTAATGCAAAGGCAACGGTAACCGCAGGGAGCTTCAATACTTTTCGCACCAATGCGCAAGTGTATGGCAAGGCAGGTAAGCTTACCTACAGCAGTCGTTTTGCAAACCTTAGCACCAAAGGCTTTTCATCTGCTTACGACAGCACTGGCAAAGCCAATTTTGACAAAGATGGATACAATGGAACTTTGCTGAATGCCGCTTTGCAGTACCAACTGGCAAACAACTTTGCCGTGAATGGATTTATACAAAACAGCAATTATAAAAATGATATCGATGCAGGCGTTTTTAGGGATGAAGATGATTACAACATAAAAAATACTTCGCTGATGACCGGAGCAGGCTTTGTGTTTAAAAACGACAATGTTTCGCTCACCGGAAATTACCAGTACAGCGAAGGCACCAGGAAATATTTTAACGACAGCACCGATAAACCCAGCTTCACTACGTTTAGTAAAGATGAATATTTTTCTAAAACGCAATTTGTGGAGTTGTTTGCATCTATTAATTTAAGTAAGAATTTTAGTTTGCTACAAGGAGCAGACTACCGCTATGGGAGTATGAACAATACCTACCAGTCGTTAAGTAGTTTTGGGCCATTCAATAGTTTTTTTAAAGACACATCCGTTAGCCAGGCCTCCCTATACGCCTCCGTTTTTTACAAGTCTGATA
>JAYTBG010000025.1:0-2346 GCA_043737055.1 Chitinophagaceae bacterium
ACGGGCAGTTTCCGCATGGGCCCCGTGCAAGCCGATGCCATGTACAACGGTGAGTACCACTCGGTTAACGGGGCCGGAACCATCCGCGTGGGCAGCGGCAGTGGCAGCGAAGGCAACATTACGGGTGAATGACAATACAAGGGCAATCGCCGTGCATGGCCATTGTCCTTGCCATACCGCGACCACCCGGAAAAATCGCCTTGTGCGCTTGGCCAAAATAGTATCTTTCCGGAAGGCCAAACCCGGCAGCAAAAAGCAGGTGACCGAAATCATTGCCGAAAGTTTCATCATGCTGGACAAACCCGAATAAGTGCGCCCAAAGTGAAAATAAACGCAACGAGTTGCGCATATACCTCCAAAACCAAGAATAATCCGCAACGGAACGGGAGCAGCTTCGTTTACCCAGATATTAGCAGTAATTTAAGGACAAGACACACATATGATACAGACAATAGAAATAACAGACGAGCAAAGAGACAAGATTTTATCAATTAGTGAAAACCATTTCAATGATTTAAAATCTAAAGACATCTCTCCCGCCAGCTTAACAAAGACAATTTCCGCTTTTTCAAATGCGGTTGGCGGTGACTTACATATTGGAATTGATGAACAAAACTCAAATGGAACTACGACAAGAGTGTGGAGAGGTTTCGCTAATGAAGAGGAAGCTAACGGTCATATTCAGATATTCGAACAACTGTTTCCAATAGGAGACTATTATTCCTATACTTTTTTATCCAATAAAAAAGAGAATGGTTTAATTCTACAAGCTTCAATTAAAAAGACTCTTCATATTGTTAAAGCATCGAGTGGAAGTATTTACAAGAGGCGGTCTGCACAAAATTTAAAACTTACTACTGATGCCGAATTAAAGAGACTTGAATTAGACAAAGGATTAGCAAGTTTTGAGGACATAACATTAAACATTCCCTTAGAAACAGTTACTGATTCTTTAATAATTTATGAGTTTATGATTGAGGTAGTTCCAACAATAGAACCGTTACCTTGGCTAAAGAAACAATTATTAATAAGGGACAATCATCCGACAGTTGCTGCAACTTTGTTGTTTTCAGAAATACCTCAAGCCGCACTTCCAAAACAAAGTGGAATAAAAATTTATCGCTACAAAACCAAAGCTAATGAAGGAACTAGAGAAACTCTAGTGTTTGACCCACTAAGTATTGAAGGAGATATTTATCACCAAATATTTGCTGCAGTTGCAAAAACTAAGGAAATAATCGAAAAGGAAAAAGTGTTAGGGGAAACAGGCTTAGAAGACTTACAGTATCCTGTCAAAGCGTTACATGAGATTGTTACTAATGCAGTTTTGCATAGGGACTATAGTTTAGCTTCTGACATACATATTAGAATTTTTGACAACCGGGTTGAAATATTAAGTCCGGGTTCACTGCCTGGTCATGTCACAGAAGCAAATATTCTCAACGAGCAATTTGCTCGAAATGGTAATTTAGTTAGACTAGTTAATAAATTCCCCAATCCACCAAACAAAGATGTAGGCGAAGGCTTAAATACCGCTTTTACAGAAATCAGTGAACTTAGACTAAAAAAGCCTGTAATTAGAGAATTAGAAAACGCAGTTTTAGCGATTATTAGTCATGAACCATTAGCGTCTCCGGAAAAAATCGTGATGGACTATTTAGAAAACAATTTTGAAATTCATAATAGCACAGCAAGAGAATTAACTGGCATTAAGTCACCGGACTCAATGAAAAGTGTTTTTTACAAATTGCAGGAAAAGGGATTAATAGAAATGAATCCAGACTTGACTAAAAAAGGCAGAAGTTCAACATGGATAAAAAAATAAATTACTGCTAACAGGCGTTTGGCAAAAAAGCGGGTTCAGTGCTTAAATGAAGCTTTGTGCTTCGTATCCAGTTTAGTGCTGGCAGACAGTTTTGTGCTTCGAAATCGCCAACTTCTTGTAGCTGCAAAACGTTGCAGACTACAGTAAGAACACCCCTGAAATATCCGATTCTTTTTCCTACCCTTATGGTGTTTTCATCCGAAAGCCAAAAATAGTATCCCCACAAAAGTGCAAACCCCCGCTTATAACTGCACGCCTTTATACACATCGCCCACCAATAATTCAGCGGCAAAAAATGGCACCGAGATTTTTTCGGTGGGTTTAGTGTAGAAACTGTAAACCTACTCCTGGTTTTTGCGGCTGTTGGTTTCTATGGTTCCGGGTCAAGGCCACTTGAAAAAACAGGTGGAAAACACGCACTTACGGGAATAAAGTCGGCAAGCAAAGCAGGTGACTGAAACCGTGGCCGAAAGTTTCATCATGCCGGGCAAACCCGAATAAGTGCGCCCAAAGCAAAGATA
>JAYTBG010000026.1:0-2339 GCA_043737055.1 Chitinophagaceae bacterium
CCGAGGCAAAGCAAGGAGGCAATGAAAAGTGTGTACATATTTAAAAAGTGATTGTTTCACCCTGTGACGGTAGTGTAGGTTAATAAAACGAATTACTACTTTGCTGTTAGAAGTTGCAGTATCCTACGCTTTTGCTTAAAATATATGCTTGAAGAAACTTCATATTGATCAACATCCTTCACTAAAACAGTATTGATTAGATTGGCTACTGCAGCATCCTTTTGTTTCAATAACGTTAATAGCGCTACGTCATTTAATCCATTGCGCATTGCAAGGGCCCTAATACTGGGATTTACTGTTTTGTCACCCGGATACACGAGGTATGCATCGCCAGCAGGAAATTCGTACACTTCAGCAAATTGTACCCGCGAAGCATTTTCAAAAGGTTTATTTCCCCAAAAATTTAAACCCCAATGTAAATAACCCTGCATATTATACTTTGCAACAATCCAGGGAAGCAAAGTTGTTTTTATTAGTGGCAGCTCAATAAAACGATTGGCAAACTCGCCTTGAGGATGTATGCTTGTATACAACCAAAATTGCTTTACACCCTTTATGTTATTGTTGACAATTTCAGGTAAGTATTCGCGGAGCGAACCAAGTGGCACCACCACCACATCTACATAGGGCAACACTTTTTTGGTAGCAATTGCCTCTATAATTTTAAGTTTTGGTGCAGCCTGTTTTATAAATGTTGCAAACTCAATGTAGGAATCTTCGTTAGCAGGGATAGGTTCATCAGCTATATGCTGTAATACCACAGGCAACCATTGTTTTTGTTGCAAGTGATTGTAATATGAAGGCAAAAACCAGGAGAAAAAGCGTGTAGCTTCAGCATGGTTAAACTCCTTATTAACCATCATGTATTCGGTAGCACTATAAAATACTGGCAACACCCATCCAAAAGAACTTTCCCAACCACCAAGCCGGTTGGCAAATTGCCTGCATTCTACAAACTGCATTCCTGCCTGCAGTATAATTGATACGGCTTTATCAAAGTTTGAATAATCAGCTACCCATCCTGGACCAACCTTTTTGTAAGTGATAAGAAAGCCGGGATTTATTGTAAATGTATTTTGGCCAAGGCGTTTCGTTACATCTACAATGTTTTTAAAAATGCTCCAGTATTCCGTAGAAAAATTTAAAGTTTGCTTGTTGTTGTTTAATTGCTGAAACGAGACATCGTGGTACCAATTTACATAGTTGAGTTTTGCAGCGGGAAGTAGAATTGGAAAAACTTGCAGGTTAATGGAGGTAGTGGCAAGCAATTTCTTTCCTAATGTGGAAATCACCTCAATATTTACACTATGGGTACCCGGCTTTGTATCGCCTGAAACAGGTATATCTAATAAAATTGAAAGTGGTATGTTTTTACTTAAGTTAAAAGATGTTTGTTTAAATAAGGGATCAGGATATGTACTGTTGATTGATTTTAGCCTATCTCTGGCTGAAGAGGTGAGCAAATCTGTAACCTGTATATACCCAACCCGGTATTGTACAACGTTAGAAAAA
This sequence comes from Chitinophagaceae bacterium, assembly GCA_043737055.1. Lineage (GTDB taxonomy): Bacteria > Bacteroidota > Bacteroidia > Chitinophagales > Chitinophagaceae > Ferruginibacter. The sequence goes on from JAYTBG010000026.1 coordinate 1,513, forward strand.
AACCTGGAGGGCAAGGTTGTTGAACTAAGGCGTAAGATAAATTTTTCGTTTGCGTCTGCTTTCACCAGCAACTGGGCTGTGACAAAATCGCCTGTAGCAGTTGCATGTACTATGTTGAACCGGTCGTACCGCTCTCCAGGTAGCACTTTTACAAAGGGGTCAATTTGAACTATGGTAACTTTTGCATGCACATCAAAGGCCAAAAACAGAAGGCAGAGGAAGACAACTTTATGCATGTTTCAAATTTCGTTTTTTAAAACAACAACCACGCCGGCTTGTGTATAACCATTCTCCGTAAATGTTTTTTAGTTGGCTCCTACTCAATAATTAATTTGTAACCACTGCCAGGTACATTAATAAATTTAATAGAGTTTTATTGGATAATTTCTTGCCTAATTTTAACACCAACACATCGACATTTCTATTGATAACAACTAGGCCTTTATCTTCCCAAATCTCTTTCATCAGTTTTTCCCCGTTCTCCCCAAGTGTCCAAAAAATCGGGGGGTTGTTCAAAGTCTTAGTCCCGAACGCAAGTCGGGATGACTTTGAACTTAGGGATAAAAAGAGGTCTCTGACCTCGTGGTTTAAAAAGGCTATCAAAGCAAAATAATTTATACATAGCAGTGCAGCAGATTACATTAATGGCAAACAGGTTGGTAAAGTAAAAGTGGCTTTACTGGGCCCGCTGCAAACCACATACATTTAAAAAGAATTAATGCTTCTTATGGCTTTTGCAAAGCCAGTTATTCGGAGAACAACATTTATCTCTAAGATCGGGGTGCTCCCGTGTTCGGGACAAGCAGTGCGGAACACTAACAACCAAA
>JAYTBG010000027.1:0-5840 GCA_043737055.1 Chitinophagaceae bacterium
CAAATGTAACGAAAAGGAACGGTTCATAGAACCGGCTATGAAGCTATGTGGTGCCAGATTTTGTCACAAGTTCTACCCATATCTGAAGGTTTTCTCCACGTAACTGACAGAATTTTAAACGCTTGAGAATTTCATCTGTCTACTATCTTTTACAAGTTACAGAACCTCATTTCCCTTTTTAACAAGTTGGCTAAACAGTCTAAAACTTACGTCACTCGGGAAGAATACATCCCCAATTTTAACTTCATTGTTTAAACGTTAATTTTAATTGTCCAACTGCCTTGCCTATCTTTGTGCTTGAAAAATTAATGCACAATCCCTTAGACATATTGACCTTGGCACACAAGCAACCCTTAATGTACGGGGAACTTGAACTTTTGCAGGAAGTAGAGCGGCATGTTCCTGGCTCTGTGAAATATACGATCAATCGCTATAAAAAACATTCTCTTTTTGCCATTGAGGACACTGGTGTATTAATCTACCACCAGGAAAAGAATAATCCCAAGGAAAACTACCTCGAACTTAAGTTTTGTGTTTCGGGAAATGTGTACTGCCGTAAAAAACATGCCGAGTGCGATTTTTGCAACCTTACCTCCAGCAAAAATTGTGTAGAAAAGGTTGATAGCGTAGATGTGGTGAGTTTTAGCTTTTCACCTGCATACCTGCAGCAATTCGCCAAAGCCAATAGTACACCCGCCAGTCTATCAGACAATGTACTTGCCTTTAAGCACAGCTCCTCCTTTTCTAAGATTTTGCCCTTATGTGCCAAAACCCGCATGGCTATAGAGGCATTGCTAAACCACAGCTATTCTGACACTTTAGAAAATATATTCATTAACGCCCAAACCCAAATTCTGCTTCTATACAGTATGGACTGTATGTTAGGAGAAAAAACCGAGACTAGCTTTACATGCAAGTTTCTCGCAAACGAGGCGGATAGGGAGAAAATTTTGAAAGCCCGGGAGATATTATTACTGCACATTGGCGAGCCTATTACCATTAAGGCCTTGAGCCGCAAAGTAGCCATCAACGAATGCTACCTTAAGAAAGGTTTTAAAGAAATTTTTGGCACTACTATATTTGACTTTTACCAGGGTCAGCGAATGGAACATGCAAAATACCTCCTTTACGACAAAGGCCTAAGTGTAACTGAAGTATCGATGCTTCTTGGTTACTCTTCTATCTCTCATTTCAGTACTGCATTCAAAAAACATACAGGCATTAAGCCCTGCGAACTGCTCTTTGGTAGAGTTTAAGCCTAGAGAAACAGGCAGTTGCAATCTTGGAATTAATAAACAAACGCAGACTTCGCTTACATTAAGTTTTTGTTATGCAGCAAAAACAGACAGACTTCTGCTATCCGCCATTGTACATAAATAAATTCATCCGCAGATTAAGAGACGGCAGCAATACAAAATTAAAGGCAACCTTATGGCTGCCTTTAATTGTACTATCGAAGGTTTTTGTTTGTATTTAGCAGTGCTCAGATATTCCGCACTTTTTGAAGGTTCCTCACAAATTATCATTGGAATTAAAACGGATACCGCTGATATCTTGAATAGTACTTTAAACTTAAAATAACGGGAGTAAGAATACCCCCGTTTTACCCTAATAAAACCCTAAACCAGCAAAATCTTTATTCAACCACAACACCTTCTTCACTTATAAACAATTCTCTTTTTAAATTTGTCGTTGTCTCTGCTTTTACTTTATAATAGGGAGCTACACCTGGAATTTGCATTTTAATACATTCCGTAACCTTTGCACCAACATATTTTTTCTCAACAGCCAAAGAAACATTCTCTGGTAATGCTTCCAGGTTGTAAACTATTTTTGACTTCAGCATTACACCAGCCTCGTTGTACTCAGCTACCTGGCTTAAACTGTCGCTGTTTGTAAAGGAAACCTGGTAGTTTCCAATGTTGGTTCTATTCCATTTATTTTTTTCTGCAGTGGCGAACGTTCCTTTGAACGATTCGTTAACATTTTCGGGCACATTTACTTTAGCGGTGGCTTTTTTAGTTTTCTGCGCCTGCGAAGCAAAACTTAGGATAAGGATTGCACTTAAAGACAAAAAGATGTTTTTCATACGTTAACATTTAAATTAAAAAAGATTGGATGATGTTAGCGAAACACTCATTTCCAATTTTATGCCAAGGGGCGGATATGTGGATAACTGCATATTGAACCGTGAGGACTGTATATTCTCCGTATTGGGAGACACTAAAACCGGCGATCAATGCACATATTAAAATATATCAAGAACTATACCGCACTCGGTGCCCGATAGGGAATTTCATTACCTTTGCCCACAATTTTCAAAATAGTAAGATTCAATCATTTATGGCATCAAGGTATAAGGAGTATCAGCAGCTAAATTTATCCGGAATTAGCAATGAAATCTTGCAGAAATGGACTGAAAGTCAAACATTTGAGAACAGTGTTAAACTGAGGGAAGGCAATGCCCCATTTGTATTTTATGAAGGGCCTCCAAGTGCGAACGGAATGCCTGGCATTCACCATGTTATCTCCCGCACATTAAAAGATTTGGTTTGCCGCTACAAAACCATGCAGGGCTTCCAGGTAAAACGCAAGGGTGGCTGGGATACGCATGGCTTGCCAATTGAATTGGGAGTAGAAAAGGAACTAGGAATAACGAAAGAAGATATAGGAGTAAAAATTTCTGTTGAAGACTACAATAAAAAGTGCAGGGAAGTGGTTATGCGCTTTAAGGATAAGTGGGATGACATTACCCAGAAAATGGGCTATTGGGTGGACCTACAAAAGCCCTATGTAACCTTTAAAAATGAATACATAGAGACCCTCTGGTGGTGCCTGAGCGAATTGTATAAAAAAGGCTACCTGTACGAAAGTGTTAGCATTCAACCCTATTCGCCTGCTGCGGGCACCGGTTTATCATCGCATGAACTGAACCAGCCCGGCACTTACAAAGATGTGAAGGATACGAGTGCCGTGGCGATGTTTAAAGCAATCAAAAACGACAAATTAAAAATTAAAACCGTTGATGGAGAAATGTATTTCATGGCCTGGACAACAACTCCCTGGACACTTCCATCGAACCTGGGCTTAACCGTTGGACCTAATATAGAGTACGTTTTGGTGCAAACCTTTAACCCCTACACTCATCTACCGATTAATGTAATCCTTGCAAAAAATCTCATCAGTAAATATTTTAAAGCAGAGGGAGAAAATGGAGATTTTGACAATTACTCCGCAGAAGTCAAACTGCTCCCATGGGCTGTTGTTGCTGAGTTTAAAGGCAAAGACTTAGAGGGAATTGAATATGAACAACTAATGCCCTCTGAGGCAAATAACTTAGAAAAAATACAGGAAATCACCCCCGGCGCAGAACCTTTTAAAGTTATTCTTGGCGATTTTGTTACTACAGAGGATGGTACTGGCATTGTACATACATCGCCGGCTTTTGGTGCAGATGATTATAAAGTAGGCCTCAAAAACAACCTGGGCATATTAACACTGGTTGACAAGCAGGGTAAGTTTGTAGAAGGCGTAGGTGAATTCAGCGGGCGGTATGTAAAGGATTATAAAAATGAGCCAGGCTATGTAGATGTCAATGTAGACATCAGCGTAAAACTTAAAAAAGAGAACCTGGCCTTTAAAGTAGAAAAGTACGAACACAACTATCCACATTGCTGGAGAACAGATAAGCCCATCATATACTATCCCTTAGATGCATGGTTTATAAAAACAACCGCTGTAAAGGATAGAATGGTAGAACTAAACAAGACCATCAACTGGAAACCTACCTCTACCGGCACAGGCCGTTTTGGAAATTGGTTAGAAAACATGGTTGATTGGAACCTGAGCAGAAGCCGTTTTTGGGGGACACCTCTTCCTATATGGAAAACAGAAGATGGAGAGGAGCAGAAATGTATTGGTACTATCGAAGAACTAAATGCTGAGATCAGAAAGGCTGCAGCCGTTTTAGGGGGCGACACCAAGACTCATTATTTACACGACGGGATTTTAGACCTGCACAAACCATATGTCGATGACATCATTTTAGTGAGCGATAGTGGTCGACCAATGAAAAGGGTGCCAGACCTTGTAGACGTCTGGTTTGATAGTGGTGCAATGCCTTATGCTCAGTGGGGGTTGCCTGATGCATCTTCAGGCAAACATGGCCCTTTAAACACAGAAAATTTTTGGAAATATCATGCAGAGTCTCCTGGTTCCCCACTAAGTGGCGGGGCCCAAAAATCTGCTTTCCCTGCAGACTTTATTGCAGAAGGTGTTGACCAAACCAGGGGCTGGTTTTATACCCTGCATGCCCTCGGAGTACTGTTGTTCGATAGCGTTGCTTACAAAACTGTCGTAAGCAATGGTCTTGTGTTAGACAAAGCAGGAAATAAAATGAGTAAGCGACTTGGCAATGTAGTTGACCCCTTTGCCACCATAGAGTCTTATGGCGCCGATGCTACCCGATGGTACCTTATTACGAATGCCTCACCTTGGGATAGTTTGAAGTTTGATGAAGAAGGAATTAAGGAAGTGCAAAGAAAATTTTTCGGAACCCTCTATAATACCTACCAATTTTTTGCATTGTACGCCAATGTTGATGGCTTTACTTTCAGTGAAGCCTATATCCCCCTAAAGAACAGACCGGAAATAGACCAGTGGATTATCTCTTCTCTGAACAGTCTCATAAAAAAAGTAGAGGAGAGCTTCGATAATTATGAGCCAACCCAGGCAGGCCGGGCCATTGAAGAATTTGTAGATTCTTTGCTAAGCAACTGGTATGTAAGGCTCTGTCGTAGGCGTTTTTGGAAGGGTGAATATGAGCACGATAAAATTTGCGCTTACCAGACGCTGTACGAATGCCTGGAAATAATTGTAAAACTTATTGCCCCCATTGCACCCTTTTTTGCAGATTGGCTTTACAATAATCTAAACGAAGTAACAGCACGTTTTGAACACAGTTCGGTACACCATGCTTATTTCCCAAAAGCCGATGAAGCCACGATAAACATCGCTTTGGAAAAAAGAATGTTGCTCGCACAAGACGCATCTTCGTTGATACTATCGCTGCGTAAAAAAGTAAATATAAAGGTGCGGCAACCGCTGCAGAAAGTTTATATCCCGGCCATGGATGGAGAAATGGCAGACAATATTAAACTGGTAGAGGAAATCATTAAGGCTGAAACAAATATCAAAGAAATCGTAATCCTGTCTCCCGATAATGACTTTATTCGAAAGAAAGCCAAGGCAAATTTCAAAACGTTAGGAAAGAAACTTGGAGGTAAAATGAAATGGGCAGCCGCAGAAATTGAGAAGTTTAACGATGCAGCAATTGAAAAGGTGCAACAAGGGGGCTATATGTTGAATGCTGAAGCTGTGGCTACTGGTGAGGAGGAGATTCTCATAGGCCCCGAAGACTTAGATATCATTACGGATGAGATCCCCGGTTACGAGATTGCAGGAAAGGGATTTTTAACGGTAGCCCTGGATGTTACAATTTCGCCCGGCTTGAAGTCAGAAGGTAATGCACGAGAATTTGTAAACCGCATTCAAACCTTGCGTAAAGAAACGGGTTTAGCATTAACTGATAGAATAACCCTTGCTATAACGGAAAATGCTGACCTTCAACCGTCATTAATTGAATTTAAAGATTATATTTGTCGCGAAATTTTGGCAGATTCTTTTGTATTTGTAACAAATACAGTGGGAACCAGCATTGAAGTAAATAGTACCTCTTTAATAGTGAACCTTAAAAAAAGCTAAAAAACGATGGCCACCAAAAAGAAAGCTGCAGCACCCGCGGCAAAAAAGCCAGCAAGCCAAAAAGCACCTGCCGCTTC
>JAYTBG010000028.1:0-13353 GCA_043737055.1 Chitinophagaceae bacterium
AAGGAGAGGTTTTGTGCGGCAAAGGAGATTCGAACTCCCACGCCCAGTTATAGGCGCTACCACCTCAAGGTAGTGTTTGACTGGATATATTATTTAAAAAACCGAAGAAATTCCTTCCCTTACCAGATTTTAAATATTTTTCTTTTTCTCTGGCCAACATTCTGGTTTCGAAATCTTCTTGAAAAATTAAACTGAAGGGAAGGTATGCTTTTGTAGATCGGTTTTTTCCACTATCATGTTCAGATAATCTTCTACTTAAATTGTTATACATGCCAACATAGGTGTAGTTTCTAGAAACGCTTTTTATTGCATACACCGTTATCGTGTAGACAAGATAAAAAAACCTCCCCGTTTTAAAGGAGAGGTTTTGTGCGGCAAAGGAGATTCGAACTCCCACGCCCAGTTATAGGCGCTACCACCTCAAGGTAGTGCGTCTACCAATTTCGCCATCGCCGCATTTATTTGAGTTCTAAATTTCATATTAAATATTACCACCTCAAGGTAGGGCGTCTACCAATCCTGCTTGCCGTCAGGCAGGTTCGCCATCGCCGCATTAACGAGGAAGTGCAAATTTATAAGATTACACCTGTACAAAAAAATGAATTACGTTATTCTGTCGGTGAGGTAAAAAATGAAATAGCGCTTTATTTTTTTAGCACTAATCTGAAAGTAGTGCCCCGGCCAGGTTCGCTGCTTTTTACAAACAACTCCCCTTTATGATACTGTTGAATGATTCTTTTGCTTAAAGAAAGCCCCAGGCCCCAGCCTCGTTTTTTTGTAGTGAACCCCGGCTTAAAAACCTGCGATAAATTTTTGCCAGTAATTCCCTTTCCGGAGTCCGAGATATCAACAATGACCTGGGCTGTTTCATTTTTAATATTCACAGCAATGGTACCTTGCCCATCCATCGCATCCAACGCATTTTTCAAAAGATTTTCTATTACCCAGTCAAACAGGGGCGCATTAATCATTACCGGGATCTCATCTTCTCCACCCGTCTTAACAGAGAAGACTACTTTCTCAGGAGCCCTTCTTTTAATATATGATACCATTTCGTTCACCTGCGCCACGATGTTGGTTTCTTCCAGCTGCGGTGTGCTCCCTATTTTTCCGAACCGGTCACTTACTAATTTCAACCTATCCACGTCTTTACTCATTTCATGGGCGATGGTCTCACAGCCTTCCTGGTCTTTGAGCATTTCTACCCAACCCTGCAAAGATGAGAGAGGAGTGCCTAATTGATGGGCCGTTTCCTTGGCCATGCCCGCCCACACCTGGTTCTGCGTACTCTTGTTGCGGGTACTTACAGCCACCAATATCACAATTATAAAGAGGGCTGCTACCAGTAATTGTATAAGGGGGAAGTACCTGATTTGTTTTAATAGTGCAGACTCTCCATAATAGAGTTTGTTGGTCTGTGTACTATCGAATGGAATTTTCAAAACGATGGGTGCATTTAGATTTTTAAATTCTATTAGTTTGTTTTGGAGAAAGTTTTTGCTGTGTAAAATCTTGAAAGTATCCAGGTTATAATGGTCAAGGATACTGTCCGCCTCATTTACTGCCAGCATAGGAATGTCTCTACTGTTTTCTGTGAGTATCTTTCCAGAAAGCGTTGTTTGCGTACTCCCCGCATTACCCACTTCTTTTACTGCCTCCACCCATTGTTCTATCTTTTGTTTTTCTTCCCTGGCAATTTTTTTTGACAAAAAATCAGAGAAAAAGATAGTGGCAGAAACAATCGCAATGGCAACCAGGGCCAACAAAATGCGCCAATTAAATAGTTGAAGAAGCATACTTAAAAATAGGAAATTTAAAACTACAAGTGTGCCCGGGCAAATGCTGGCTTTATAAAGTATGTTTGCTTACACGATTATTTTTAAAAGTATAATGACAGACATCAGCTCCGCAACAGGTTTTACAACCAATCCTCAAGACCAATCATGGGTACCGGGCGGAGCACCGCAACCGAAGGTTGCAATCGTCATTTTAAACTGGAATGGTAAAACATTCCTTGAACAATTTCTGCCTTTCGTGGTCGCCAGCACATACGTCAATAAAAAAATCTTTGTGGTAGACAATGCCTCTACAGACGACTCTGTGTTTTTTCTTAATAAGAACTATCCTGATATTTCCATCATCCGGAATACCAGTAATGAAGGATTTGCCAGGGGGTATAATCTCGGATTAAAATACGTTACCGCCGATTATTATGTGTTGCTCAATAGCGATGTAGAAGTTACTCCCGGCTGGATAGAGCCTATCATCTTGCTCATGGAGTCAGACAAGAAAATAGCCGCCTGTCAACCTAAGGTTTTGTCGTATGCAATTAAAAATTGTTTTGAGTATGCTGGTGCCAGCGGCGGATGGATAGACAAGTTGGGTTATCCATTTTGTCGTGGCCGGGTGTTTGAAGTGTGTGAGACGGACTTGCAGCAGTATGACACGGTACAACCTTGTTTCTGGGCAAGTGGCGCAGCTATGTTTGTTCGTGCAGCGGTATACCATCAGCAAGGGGGGCTCGATGAATTCTTTTTTGCACACCAGGAAGAAATTGATTTGTGCTGGCGCTTGCAGCTGGCGGGTTACCGTATTTACGTTCAACCGGCTTCCGTGGTGTATCATGTGGGTGGCGGCACTCTGCCAAAAGGGAACAGCAGAAAAACATTTTTAAATTTTAGAAACAATCTTGTGATGCTGTATAAAAACCTGCCGCGGCCCTCAGTATTTTATCTGCTCATTTTTCGACTTTCGCTCGATGTGATAGCTGCTTACAAGAGTTTATTTTCAGGGGATCGTCAAACATTTTTTGCGATTGGAAAAGCACACCTTCATTTTTTCAAATGGGTTTTATTCCAACAAAAAAAGTCTGTTTTTCCTACAACCAGAACTGGACAGATTGAAGGGATGTACAACGGCCTCGTCATATGGCAACATTTCATAAAAAAGAAGAATTTGTTTTCGGAAGTTATTGCAAACAAATAATGTTTTTCACGAGGAAGCCCTTATTTTTGCAATCGAAATTATATCATAATGCAGCAGGAAATCATTGATAATAAAGAGAAGGATTTTGCACACAATTGGGTTTCGTCTTCACGGTTTATTTGGTACTGCCAGGTTTTTTTAGTGTTGGCACTCGTACTGGGCGGTTGCTATAGTTTATACAGCCATCGCTACAAGGGTAAGCCAGAAGTGAATGTGCCGGAGAACACCCTATACAATCCTAAGTACAAATAAATGGGCTCTACAAAACAAATTAAATTTTGTAGTTAGAATACAACCCTTATTTTTGCAGTCCCTAAAAAAAAGGGGAAAGCTTTAGTTCTTACAATAATTGCGGAAGTAGCTCATTTGGTAGAGCGCGACCTTGCCAAGGTCGAGGTGGCCGGTTCGAGCCCGGTCTTCCGCTCTAAAACTCATCCCGACTTTGTCGGGATTTTTTTTCTTTAAAATCGTGTCACCCGGGTGGTGGAATTGGTATTTCCCACTTGGATTAAATTGCTCTTAGTTATAACAATAAATTTTGTGTCACCCGGGTGGTGGAATTGGTAGACACGCAGGACTTAAAATCCTGTTCGCAGTAATGCGAGTGACGGTTCAATTCCGTTCCCGGGTACAAAACATAAGCGGCTCCCAGCCGCTTTTTTTATTTATGTTCCTCGTTTACATTATAGACTCCCATAAAATTAACCGGTATTATGTTGGTTCTGCAGATGATGTTGCTAAAAGATTACTTCGCCACAATACTGGGTCTGTAACATCCACCAGATCCGGCCTGCCGTTGGAGTTAAAATTTACTGAACCATTTGAAACACGGAACGAAGCACTGAAACGGGAACGTGCCATAAAAAAGAAGAAAAACCGGATATATATTAAATGGCTTATCAGCAATTCTAAAAGATGAAACTAGATAGACAACCCCGATTTAATCGGGGTTCGCAGTAATGCGAGTATCTTTAGTGAACAGCAGGAATTGGATGCGCTGAAGTTTTTCAGATACCCTTACTTCTTTAAGCTGTAAAACGTTAGTAGTAATGTTATGAAAATCTTGATTCTAATATATTTGTCTACATTTTTTTCATTTCTATCTTATGGTAATGAGTTTCCAACTTATTTTTCTTCGAAAAATGGGGTTACCATAATAAACAGCGGGAATCTCGATACAAAAACTGAGCAAAAAGCTCTTAAAAAGTTGTTGGATTTCATACTTGACAAATGCAAAGAAACTCTTCATGGTTTAAAAATTATTATCCTAATTGGGAGAACAGAAATCTATAGGCTTAAAGCGGATTCGACAAAAGAACAAATTTTTGCTTCATATGATACGCTATTAAAAAATGATACCATTTATTTTGAGGCGTCGCAACTAGCAAAAATGCAAGAAATTTATAAGCCACCTCTTAATCAGAGTTGGATCTTGCAAGATAGATAGTTCTCTGTTTAGAATTGTTTCTTTAACTAGTTCCCTGAGCTGTGGGTTTATCTCAAAGAGCACAAAATATAAAAGCGGCACTTAGCCGCTTGTCTATTTGAAATATTGAGAAAGTTTTAAAAATTTTTGTGACTGATGGATGATGCTATGAGTTGTGCGAAAAATTGAGAACACTTACATCTTACCCATCACATACATATCTCCCTTTGGCGTAGGATTTCCTCCAGTAGTTTCAAGGGTTACAGCAAATGCCTGCACTTTTAACTTGCCGAAACTTTTCATTTTATGTATACGAAACTTGTCTTCATTTTTGGTGGTAATTATCATTCCACCATCAACAGGTTTGCCGTCTACAATTCCCCATACCTGGTATTGCATTCCTGCAGGGGCTTCGGGCAAGTTGCTTGCATCTATATAAACCTCGCCGGTGTTTTTCATCCAGAAAATTTTGGCCGCTGCCTCCGGGGCCGCTGGCAAACCGTCTAGTGAAACTGGTTGACTGTATTTGTTTCTTACAACTCCCATGTCCTCGTTCACACCTTGTAGTTGCTCGTTGGCGGCTAGCAATTCTTGTTGCTTTTGTTCATAAGCAGTTTCTGCCTTTTGAATTTTACCGAAATACGAAATGTTTAATGCAGCACTACCTAGTAGAAGAATTATAGAGGCAGCTGCTACATATTTCCAACGGGAATTCATTTTCACCACTGGCGCAATACCGTTATTTGTTACTAACCCCGCAGGTGATCCTAATTTTTCTAAAACAAGTTGTTTTAATTGTGGCGCTGGTTCAATAGCATGGGACATCAGGTATGCTTCCATAGCCCTCTCAATAACATTCAACTCCTGTTTAACTTCAGGATGCTGCGAGGCCCAGGCAAGCACCTGCCTAGATTCATCCTCCGATGCAATGCCAGTAGCATGCAGTTCAAGTAACCCGGATGATATGATGTCTTTTATTTCCAAATCTTATTGTAACATTTTTTTTAATTCGATAATTGCGGATCGCATGCGGGTTTTAACTGTGCCCAGCGGGATCCCCATTTCTTTTGAGATTTCTTCCTGGGTGTAACCACTGAAATAGGCAAGATCTATTATTACCTTTTGATCTGGTTTGAGAGAAGCGACTTGCTTTCGCAAACCCATCGTGTCAAACTTCTCCACTCCAGATGCTGAATCCTTCAATCCACTTACGGAATTTTCATCCCTAAAGATTTTTTGCTGCTTTTTATATCCCTTGCTTCTGAGGGTATCAATAGTAAGATTACGGGTAATATTTACCATCCATGTAAATAGCCTTCCCTTGCTGTCATCGTATTGTTTAAAGTTGTTCCAGATTTTTACAAAGGCTTCCTGTAGCACATCTTCGGCTAACTGGGTATCTTCAATCATCCTGTAGATGACACCATTTAGAGCAGCGGCGTAATTGTCGTAGAGGTACGAAAATGCAGCTTGATCCTGGTTTCTTAACCTTAAAACCAGTTCTTCTTCTGAGTATGTTTGTGTTTCGGGCAAAAAAAGAATTATTAAAATTTGATAAATCGAAAATAGGGCATTTTTTTGTTAATGATTCACTTGCATTCTTTCAGCGAATAATTGCTGCAAAAACAAACCTCTATGTCTTGTAACCAAACATAAAGGCTAAGAAAATGTTTTGGTAACCTTAAAATTATCCAGTTGTTATTTTACAGCTGACTAACTTTTTCTAGGTGCAACATTGAAGTTTCTTTTTATAAAAAATCAGCTAGATACCTTTATCAGTATTTTGCAGTTGGTGTTTTTCAGTAGTCTTAAATCATTTTATCTATAGTAAACTATGTAAAGGCAACATTTAAGGCTCTATTTTTTTCGTTAGGGTCATCACCGAGATCATGAAACCTAAAAGCACTGGCAAAAATATTATGATGACAACAGCTACAGCGATAAGGAATATTTTACCAGGGGATGATCATGCCCTGGCAACTATCATTAGAAAATCATTAGAGGAGTTTGGTGCTGCCAAGCCCGGCACTGTTTATTTTGATCCGACAACAGACCATCTATTTGAGGTTTTTAAAAAAACCGGGAGCGCCTATTTTGTAATCCACAATGAAAGGGAAGTTTTAGGCGGTGGCGGTTTTTATCCCACAGCAAACCTGCCGGCAGAAACTTGTGAGTTGGTAAAATTGTACATCGCACCGTCAGCCAGGGGACAGGGCTTGGGCAAACTACTCATGCAAAAATGTGAGACATCTGCCAGTGCTGCCGGGTATAGATTTATGTACCTGGAAACTATGCCCGAGCTGAAGATTGCAGTACCACTGTACGAAAAAATGGGCTATCATTATTTAGAGGCACCGCTTGGTAACAGTGGCCATGGCGGCTGTGACATCTGGATGGGAAAACAGTTAACGGGTGAAGGAGAAGTTAATGGTCAATAGTCAGTGGTAAATGACCGCCCGGTGAATGCCGTTCGGACGGAGTCCAAGGTAAATAGTTGGTAGTTGATAGTTAAAAGCGGTGAATGCCGAATTGTTAGTTTTAAATGGTTTATTGTAAACGATCCGTATTTACAATTTACCATTTACCATTCACTATTATAGTTCGGGCAACTCTACCTCATACACCCCGCTAAATAAGTACCACTTTCCCGTGGCAATTTCCTGGCATTTATAACGCTTGCGAATTTTTGGGCCTTTCCTAAACATCCGGTCAGCTTTTATTTTAAAGATTGCATTTTCTTGAAGATCTTCTACCATACAATGTCCGGCCTTGAGAGGATCATACTTCTTTAAAACCCGTAGCAATTTTTCGTCGGAGCAACTGCTTGCTGCAGGGTTGTGAAGACTGCTGGAGAGGGTGAGGGCTATATCTTCAGGAAACAAGTCTTTAGAAAGAAATTGCACCAATATCTTACCAAATTCACTTTTCCATTCTTTGCCATGGGATTGTACCCGGTGCCCAAACCGTTCGTACGTGAACAGGTGAGCCAGTTCATGGAGAAGTGTTATCAGAAATGAATATTTATTGAGATTTCCATTAACGCTGATGCGATGGTTTGCGCCAGCATGTGCATGCCTGTAATCTCCCAGGATGGTTTGGCGTTGCCGGGTAACCGTTAGTTGCACTTTATAATGTTGTAAATAATGCAGCACATCCTCAAAGCTACCTTCCGGTATGTATTCTTTTAACTCAATAAAGGGCACCTGCTGCTTAGGCATTTCTATTATTGTTTAGCCTCATTAAAATGGCCACTTCTACAGCAAGGTAAAAAAGGTAAAAAAACATGGAGATGAAGACTGCCTTTTTGTTATAGTCCCCGCCGGCAAGCATTACATAGCCTAATACCGCTACAGCACATACAAACATTTTAATCATCATTCCTCCCATTACACTCCTGATAAAAACATTAGGGTTCGGGTTTACAAGTGCCTGTTTTTGATAGAGAAATACCAACACATTGATCAGCAGAAATATTCCATTAGCAACCAAAAGTACATTACCATCTATACCGTATTTTAAAAGCACAGGTTTAAGTAAAAATATCAGTGTGGTTAGGATTGCAAACAAAATGATTAAGGGAAGTAAAAAGCGTGCTGATGGAGTCATGTTATTATTTCTGTTCAGAATTTGCAGGAATAGCTTGCTGCAATGATACGGCAAAGATAATAGCTGTAATTAAATGTTGATGTAGGCGCAACTGCAGTTAATCTGCATAATAAAAAAAATGGCCACTAAATGTGGCCAGGGATATGTTCAAATGATTTTTATTACTCATTCACGGCCATTGGCAGCTCCGGCTTTAGTTCCACAACATTGGCGCCCATACGACACTGCCCATTAAAGCTCACAGTAGGTTCTATAAAAAGCTTGGTGGTCTGAATGTCGCCCTCTACAGATGCATTTCCTTTTAAAACCAGCAAACCTTCGCTAAAAATATTTCCGCAAACAGTACCCGAAACATCGGCCTCTCTGCAAAACATATTGCCTTCAATTTGTCCACCAGGGCCAATAAGAACCTTTGCTTTGCCATATACATTTCCTTTTATGGTGCCATCTACTCTTATGTCGGCATTGCTTGCAATGTCTCCCGTGATGGTATTGCCTGCGCCAATGATGCTGGCGGAGGCTGACAGGGCTTCTTCATCGTTAGATTTGGATTTTTTTGTAAACATAATGAAAGGAGTTTTGATTTGCGAAAAGGTTACCATTTCTATAACGCTTCAACAAGGCAAATTATTTCTCAATCATCACTTGTTTCAATCTTGGGTAAAGTAAGTGCTGTAGTATCCAGTGTGGGAACTTTACCCTGCAATACCTTTTGCAGGTTGGTAAAGTATTGTTGATGATATTTAAGTGCCTGATCCATAGAGTCTGTACGTATTTTAAGGTCCCGGTATTCCTTTACCTGCTTTACATTACCGTACCCCACACCCGGTAAATAATATTTTAGAGGTGTAAAAATAATAAGTGAGACCGTGAGCCCGACCAGCAAAACGAACAGTGTGCTAACAGCTATGTAAACACTCATTCGGTTCAGCCTGAATTTTACCACTTCCTCATAGGTATCCTCATTCATGATGACCAGCCTGTAATGGCTCCGCAGTCTTTGTAAAGTGTTCGTAGGTTCTATTTTACCCATGCATATTGTGTTAGAGGCTTTAAAATTAGCGAACCCCGTTCATTCTGGAGGAATTATGCCAATTTAATACTCGCTTTGTTGGCACGCACTTTAACAATATTAAACCATTGGCAGGTTATATAATAGCAGTAAGCCTGTTATATTTGAGTTTTGGTACTCAAAAAAAGCCGATATTTAACCGCATAAATTACATCTCCTTTACATGTTAAAAATGCCCTTATCTGTTGTACCCAGTGTTCTAATTGTGGCGAGTTTTTTTGCACTTCCCGCTGTTGCGCAGCCAACCTGGACCATTGATCCATTGGGAAAAGAAAAAAAGCCCGTGGAGCACGAGGAAAAGCGCTTAGCTTCCGAAAAAACAGGCGAGAAAAAATTTACAAAATTTAGACGTGTTCTTCAAAATACAACCACCCATTATAACTTTTATTACAACGCAAATAATAAACTCAACAGTGTTGTAGAACGGGCAAAACTTGCGCAGAAAGAAGATTATTCTAAACTACTTCCCTTTTACCCCTATTCAATTGCCAACACTTCCTCGCAAAAAACGGAGTTGGACTCTGTTATTTACAAGGCTACTTCCGGCCTGTTGTTGCACGATCTTAGAAGCGACTGGGTAGATAACATGTACCTGCTTATTGGGAAATCATATTACTATCGGGACGAGCTAGATTCCGCAGCACTTACTTTTCAATTTATCAACTACAATCTTTTTCCTAGAAAAAAACAAGAAGATGACAGCAGGGTGGTGGGCACCAATGACGCTCCGGGTACCGGAAATCTTTCTATTGCAAATAAGGAGAACCGCAACGTTCTACAAAAAACTTTTTCTCTGCCGCCAAGCCGTAACGATGCTTTAATCTGGCTGGCCCGCACGTTTACAGCGCAAAACGAATTTGGCGACGCCGCTGGGCTCATCAATATATTGCAAAACGATCCCAACCTGCCCCGGAGGTTAAAAAGCGATTTAGAGGAAGTAACTGCCTACTGGTTCTTTGTTCAAAATAATTATGACAGTGCAGCAAGCCATCTCGAACTTGCATTGGGAAATGCTGACAATGTTCAGGACAAAAGCCGCTGGGAATTTCTGCTGGCACAACTTTTCGAACGAAATAAACAGTTTGAAAAAGCTTCTGATTATTACGAAAAATCCTCAGCACATACAACCGACCTTATATTGGACATTCATGCAAGATTGAACAATGCTAAAATGATGCGGGACGACAGGGATCCAAAGCAGCTCGAATACAGCATTGCCAACTTGTTGAAGATGGCTAAAAAAGATCGGTTTGAAGGCTATCGGGATTACATTTATTATTCTACTGCGCAGCTTTCTATGCAGCGGCCCGACACCGCTGGCAGTATGATGTACCTCAAAAACGCTATTAAATTCAATAGTAACAATGCCGGCATCCGCAATAAAAGTTTTTTTCAACTAGGTGAGCTTTCTTACAGCACCGGGGAATTTAAAAATGCCCATGCGTATTATGATAGCCTGCAACTTTCTGAAGAAGATGATTACGTTAATTTAGAAGATTTAAATACACGTAAAGAGGCGCTTGGTAAGCTTGTACTTCGCATAGATGTGATAGCACGAGAAGACAGCCTGCAAAGAATTGCTGCTCTTTCGCCGGCTGAAAGGGATGCCTTTATCAAAAAAATGTTACGGCAGTTAAGAAAGGAAAAAGGTTTGAAAGAGGAAGACAGAACGGGTGGAACTATGCCGATCACTTTCGGCAACAACCGCCAGCAAGAAATAGATCTTTTCTCTACCAATGCAAAAGGGGAATGGTATTTCTACAACAGCAATCTTCGCTCAAAGGGCTTTACAGATTTTGGGCGCAGGTGGGGTAACAGACCCAATACAGACAATTGGAGGCGTCAATCGGTGAGCGGAGCATTAGCCGGAAGCGGTCCGGGTCTTGATCCCAACGTTATGTCTCCAGAGCAGGATTCTGCCAATGCAATAGCAGCGCTCAACTACGATGCGCTGATGGAGGATGTTCCCCTCACTGCAGAAAAGTTAGACAGCAGTAATTTTACCCTTTCCCGAAACTTGCTGCAACTGGCACAAATTTTTCAAAATGATCTGCAGGAATATGGTATGGCCGTATATAAGTATGAAGAATTCTTAGCCCGGTTTCCTGCACATATTAGTGAGCCGGAAGCTTACCTTGGCCTCTATTTTTCTTATTCTAAATTGAACAACAGCTCCCGGGCAGCTTACTACAAAAACTTATTGGCAAGCAAACATGCCAGCTCCGTTCAGGCAACAATGGTTCAAAATCCGTCGCTGCTTCAACCCAATGCTAAGAACGAGCAGGTAACGGCCCGGTACGAAGGCATTTATAATTTATTTATTGAAGGAAAATTTGCCGAAGCCATTGCTGCCAAGACGAAGGCCGACAGTGTTTATGGTAGTAATTACTGGTCTCCGCAACTGTTGTATATAGAGGCCATGCATCTAATTAAAGAGCGCAAAGACAGCATGGCCGTGGCTGTTTTGCAAAACCTGCAGTCACTCTACCCTGAGTCTGCCTTGAGTAGTAAAGCTGCGACGCTTTCAGATGTTGTTAGTCGCCGAAGGGAAATTGAGGGCTATCTGACTTCTCTTGAAGTAACGAGGGCCGAAGAAGAAAAGATTATAATTGCCGATGATGCACCAGTACAAAAAACCGTAACCACACTACCCACTGCCGTTACCACGGTGAAACTGCAAACGGCCATTAAACCGTTAACGGTAAGAGATACATCTGCTATAAAGCCGATAGCTGCAAACGCTTCATTTAGCATTCAACCCGAGTTGAAACATTACGTAGTGATGCTTCTTGATAAGGTTGATGGCGTGTATGTTGGCGAAGCAAAAAATGCTTTCACGAGATTCAATAAAGAAAGTTCCGTAACACAGAGCGTGGTTATTGCCCGGGACACCGTAGATGCACAACGTGTGTTGCTGCTTTTCTCCTCTTTTGATGATGCAGAAGCCGCTTTAAAATATTTTGACAGGATAAAAAAAGCAGCACCCCGGGAGGTTTCCTGGCTGCAGGCCAACAAGTACTCATTCTTCATTATTTCTGAAAGTAACCTGCAGTTGCTAAAAACCAACAAAGACCTTACAGGTTATTTACAACTGTTGAACAGCGCCTTTGGTAACAAGTTTTAATTTTGTTGCCCCGCAACTTATTTTATAAAACAACTACAACACAATGAAGCGTTCTGTGAAAATATTATGGCGCCTGTTTTTTGGAGGGCTAGCATTTGTAATATTACTTTTTGTTTGTGCCAATTTTGGCTTGTTTGGAAAGATGCCATCGGTGCAGGAATTGGAAAATCCTGAAGCAGATCTTGCCAGTGAAATTATTAGTGCAGATGGTTTGCTGATGGGTAAATTTTACAGAGAAAACAGGAGCGAAGTAAAGTACCAGGAAATTTCGCCCAATGCAATCAATGCCCTTATAGCCACCGAGGATGAAAGATTTTATGAGCACTCTGGTATAGATGCACAGGCACTTGCCAGGGTTGTATTTACCGCAGGTACCCAGGGTGGGGGTAGCACACTTACTCAGCAGTTGGCTAAAATGATGTTGGGGCAGGGGAGAGGAAACATATTGAAGAGAAGCGTACAAAAGTTAAAAGAGTGGATTGTAGCCGTAAAGCTTGAGCGCAACTTTACCAAGGAGGAGATCATCACCCTTTATTTAAACAGGGCTCCCTGGGGCAATGTGTATGGTATTAGGAATGCAAGCCGTACCTATTTTCAAAAGGAAGCCATAGACCTAAAAATTGAAGAGGCTGCTGTTCTTATTGGGATGCTGAAAGGCCCCAGCATTTACGAGCCCATCCGCCACCCTAAAAATGCCATCGATAGAAGAAATACAGTGATCAACCAGATGGCTGTGGCGCAACAAAAATTTCTTACTCCTGCAGAAGCTACCAAACTAAAAGCCAAGCCGCTTATCACTAATTACAAACCTATAGACGAGGTGCTTGGTATTGCTCCTTACTACCGGCGAGTGTTATTAGATGTGCTGAAAGATTGGTGCAACAAAAACAACAATCCACGTACGGCAGAACCGTACAATCTTTACAGGGATGGATTAAAAATTTATACAACCATCGACTCAAGGATGCAGCGGTATGCGGAAGAATCTGTTGAGAAACACATGCCCGTTGTGCAAAAGAAGCTGGATAATTATTTTAAGATTCGTAAAAATTTGTGGAAAGGCCAGGAAAAAGTCATTGAAGCCGGCATGAAACAATCGGAGCGCTGGAAATTAATGAAGGCCGATGATGCAGATGAAGC
>JAYTBG010000029.1:0-13349 GCA_043737055.1 Chitinophagaceae bacterium
CCGTTACAAAAAATCAAAGGCTTCTTTTAAGAGCAGATGTTTCTTTAAAAGATGCAGATAGGATAAGCAGCGTGCAGGAGGCAAATTTTACTATCATTCAAAACAATCTTAGCTACAACACAAAGGCATTAAATGGCAAGTTACTTTCAATAGCTAAGACCACAGGAGGCAACAGCCCTTATATTCCTGTGCACTTTCAAATAGACAGTAAACCCGGCATGTTGCCTGGTTCTTTTGCCGAAGTGTATTTAAAAACAGTTCCCATCTACGATGCCCTGGTGATAACAGTTTCAGCATTGGTAGAAGAGCAAGGAATATTTTTTGTTTATGTACAAACACAAGGAGAGAGTTTTCAAAAGAGAGAACTTAAACTTGGTGCAAATGATGGAGAAAAAGTACAGGTACTTTCTGGAGTAAATGAAGGAGAACGGATTGTAACGAAAGGGGCTTATCAAATAAAATTGGCACAGGCTAGCGGGGCGTTACCGGCTCATGGGCATGAGCACTAATAAAATTGGAAATTTTGAATTTTGAATTCTTAATGGGCGGGTTATGAAAGAGAACGTTAAAAATTTTGAATTGGATTTTTAAATTATGAATTATGAAAGAAAATATCATTAAGGAGAAGTCGTTTGACTTTGCTTTATCAGTAATAAAACTATATCATAAGCTAGTGCTAGAGAAAGAATATGTCTTGTCAAAGCAACTTGTCCGGAGTGGCACAAGTATCGGAGCAAACGTAGAAGAAGCATCTGCTGCTACATCAAAGAAAGATTTTATTTCCAAAATATCAATTGCATCAAAAGAGGCAAGAGAAACAAGGTATTGGCTGCTGCTACTTGAAAAAAGCCAATTAGTAAAGTTAGATTTCACTTGCGAATTACACGAGGTTGAACAGCTCATAAACATTCTCACTGCAATTGCAAAAACTTCCCAACTAAACAATGCTTTACGAATATGAAGTAATTCAAAATTCAATATTCAAAATTTAAAATCATGGCAAGTGCTCAATAGAATTATAAACTTCTCCCTCAACAACCGGCTGCTTGTTATGGCGGCATCAGTGCTCTTGCTGTTTATGGGTGCATACACCGCTTCAAAAATGGAGGTAGATGTATTTCCGGATCTTACAGCGCCTGCGGTTGTGGTGCTCACCGAGGCTCATGGTATGGCGCCTGAGGAGGTGGAAAGATTGGTAACCTTTCCTGTTGAAACAGCCGTAAACGGTGCAGGAAATGTACGAAGAGTAAGGTCTTCATCTTCGGCTGGTATTTCCATTGTTTGGGTAGAGTTTAATTGGGGAACAGATATATACCGGGCGAGACAAATAGTAAGTGAAAAGATAAGCATGGTGGCTAATAGTCTACCCCTGGGCGTTAGTGCCCCCGTGATGGCCCCGCAATCCTCCATCATGGGAGAAATTATGCTGATAAGCGTTACAGGAACAGCAACCAATAAAATGGATGTAAGGACAATTGCAGACTGGAATATCAGGCCTCTGCTTTTGTCTATTGGCGGAGTTTCGCAGGTAGTTGTAATCGGAGGGGATTATAAGCAGTTTCAAATATTGGCTTCACCGCAAAAAATGAGCTACTACAAAGTATCATTAACCGAACTATTAAAAGCATCAAAAGAGGCAAACCAGAATGCAGCTGGTGGCTTCATGAGTGAGTACAGCAACGAATACATCGTAAGAGGTATTGGACGAACAAACGACTTGAATGAATTGGGAAGATCTGTAATTAAAACTATGGATGGCGTACCGATAAAGATTGATGATGTTGCAGAAATCAACATTGGTTCAGCTATCAAAATTGGTGATGGTTCTTTGAAAGGAAACCCTGCCGTCATTATGACAGTGATGAAACAGCCGGGAACAAACACCTTAGAACTTACCGACAAGATTGATAAAGCTCTCCTTGACTTAAAGAAAACATTGCCAAAGGACTTAGAGATAAACACCAAAATATTCAGGCAGGCAGACTTTATCAATGCATCTATCAGTAACATACAAAGAACATTGCTTGAAGGCTCTTTATTTGTTGTAATTATTTTGTTTCTATTCCTGATGAACTGGAGAGCAACCGCCATTTCTTTGGTAGCCATTCCGGTGTCATTGCTTACAGCAATTCTTGTTTTAAAATGGTTTGGTTTTACCATTAATACCATGAGTTTAGGAGGTATGGCTATCGCCATTGGAGACCTTGTAGACGATGCAATTATTGATGTAGAGAATGTATTTAGAAGCTTAAAAGAGAATGCAGCAAAACCAGTTGAAGAAAGGGAGAAGAAGCTAAAAGTAATCTATGATGCATCAGTAGAAATACGAACATCAGTTATCAATGCAACATTCATTATCATAGTTGCTTTCGTTCCATTGTTCTTTTTATCAGGCATGGAAGGAAGATTACTAGCACCGCTTGGAATAGCATTTATAGTTGCCTTATTCGCTTCGCTCATTGTAGCAATAACCATTACTCCCGTCTTATGTAGCTACCTGTTAACAGGTGAAAAGATGCTGCAAAAGCAGCATAAAGAAAGCTGGATAGTTCGCAAACTAAATGCGGTTTATGAAAGAACATTGTTGAGAGCAATGAAACATAAGAGGCTCATCATTGCTTCTTCTATTGCCCTATTCATCGGAGCCATGTTATTGTTCACAACTTTAGGTAGAAGTTTCTTACCAGAGTTTAATGAAGGTTCATTAGTAGTAAGTGTAACCAGCTTGCCAGGAATATCATTAGAAGAAAGTAATAAGATAGGCGCAAACGTTGAAAAGACACTGCTTACCATTCCTGAAGTAAAAACCACGACACGAAGAACAGGCAGAGCAGAATTAGATGAACATGCCCAGGGCGTTAATGCTTCTGAAATAGATGCACCTTTTATTTTGGAAGACAGAGACAGGGAAAAATTTATGAAAGTTGTAAGAGAAAAATTAGCAGGCATTTCAGGAGCAAACATTACCATAGGTCAACCCATCGGTCACCGGATAGACCACATGCTTTCAGGAACAAGAGCCAACATAGCCATTAAGATTTTTGGAACTGATTTAAGCAACCTCTTTACCATATCCAATCAAATAAAAACAGCTATTGAAGGCACTGAGGGCCTGGTAGATTTAAGTGTAGAGCAGCAGGTTCAAATACCACAGGTGCAGATAAAAGCAAACAGGGATATGCTGGCCAAATACGGCATTACTATTGGCGAGTTTGCAGAGTTTACGGATGTTGCATTTGCAGGTGAAAAAGTTTCAGAAGTGTATGTGGGCAATCAGCGCTTTGATATGGTACTACGTTTTGATGAAAGCAACAGGGGCAATTTAGAGAGAATAAGCAATACATTAATTGATACTCATGAGGGCCAAAAGATACCATTAAACTATGTAGCAAACATAGTTTCAACAACAGGGCCAAATACGATTAACAGGGAGAATGTACAGCGTAAAACGGTAGTATCAGCAAACGTTGCCGGTCGTGACCAAAAGAGTGTTGTAGATGAAATAAAACAAAAGATAGAAAGCACTATCAAATTACCTGAAGGCTACAGGATAGAATACGGTGGTCAATTTGAAGCAGAGGCCGAAGCATCAAAAACACTAATGGTTGCATCACTGCTTGCATTCTTTGTAATCTTCTTTTTACTGTTCCAGGAGTTTAAGAATGTAAAGATCTCACTTATCATTTTAATTAATCTTCCATTGGCTTTAATAGGTGGTGTATTAAGTGTTTGGCTTACCTCGGGTATGCTCAGTATACCTGCCATCATTGGTTTTATAACATTGTTTGGCATAGCGACAAGGAACGGTATTCTTCTTGTGTCACATTATCAAACATTAGCTGCGCAAGGCTTGCCATTATACGAAAGCATCATGCAAGGTTCAAAAGACAGGCTTAGTCCTATACTCATGACGGCACTGACAGCGGGGCTTGCATTAATCCCATTAGCAATTGGCGGTCACTTACCAGGCAATGAAATTCAAAGCCCCATGGCAAAGGTCATCTTGGGTGGCTTATTAAGTTCAACCCTCTTGAATTTATTTGTAGTGCCTATAGTGTACTTCTTAGCAAATAGAAAGAAGGTGACTAGTCAGTAGTCAATGGTAAATACTTAATGTTTGTAAAACATAAAAAATGAAAAAATATTTTGGTAACCAGCATTTGTTTTTCAATGTAACATTGTTGCGTCGCACACTTGTACTGATGGTTCTTTATTCAACTTTCTTTACTCAGCATTCATACGCACAAAGCGATGTAGATAGAGTATTGAAGTCAGTAGAAACAAATAATAAAGCAATCCAATCAAACAGAAAATATTGGGAAGCAAAGAGGGCAGAATTTAAAACAGGGTTAACACCCTACGACCCACAGGTAGAATATGACTACTTATTTGGTTCACCTGTCGGTGCCGGTAATCAAAAAGACTTTTCAGTAACACAGCGTTTAGATTTTCCAACGACATATAAACGTAAAAGACAATTGTCAGATCAGCAGACTGCACAGACAGAATTGCAACAACAAGTGTACAGGCAAGATGTTTTATTGGAAGCAAAACTGCTTACGCTTCAAATCATTTTTTTAAATAAAAAGAGTGCTGAATTAGACCGGAGGTTTACCAGCACCCAGAATTTGGTAGAAGATTACCAGAAGAGGTTAGAAAAAGGTGATGTGATAATATTAGAAGTAAACAAAGCAAAATTGCAACTGCTGAATATTAAAAATGAAGTAGCCTTAAATGAAAATGAAAGACAGGTTGCAATAACTAAATTATCAGAATTGAACGGAGGACAAGTTTTAGATATACAAGATACAACCTACCCTGCATTACCACTTATGCCCAACTTTGAAATCTTAGATAGCACTATTGAAGCAAACGACCCATTAATAAAAGCATATGAGCAGGAAATAAAAATACAGGAACAAAACATTTCAGTACAAAAGGCATTAAGCTTACCAAAGATAGAAGCCGGCTATCATTCACAAGGCATACTAGGGCAAAGCTATAAGGGTGCTCATGCAGGTATAACCATTCCCTTGTGGGAAAACAAAAACCGGGTAAAAGCAGCACAGGCAAATTTCGAATATGCAACATCCAATACACAAACACACATTTTAGAACACCGGCTGGAAAATAGAGGCTATTACGACCAATTAGCTGTAAGAGTAAAAGTAATGGAAGAGTATAGAACATTATTAGCCACACTAAACAACACCGCATTACTCAACAAAGCACTACGCCTTGGCCAAATAACTACCATCCAATATTTCCAGGAGGAGAGTTATTATTTTTCTGCTTACGACAGGTACTTACAAATGGAATGGGAATACCAACAGGCAGTAGCAAGGTTGTTTAAATTTGTGTTGTAAAGAGCAAGATGTTTATAAATAATGCAAATAGTACTACAATGGATATAACTAAACTGAAAATGCTATTCTCAACCTTTGAAGAAGGCTTGTACAGGGAAATACTTGAGCATGGCACTGTTATAAAAGTAAACGCCGGCGAAACACTTTTGAAAGTAGGGCAACCAATACGTTCAACAATGCTCATCATTGATGGATTGGTTAAGTTGTATAGGGAAGATGATGAAGGAAGGGAGTTTTTCATTTACCACCTTGATGCAGGTCAGGCTTGTTCACTTTCTATGGTGTGTGCAGCAAAGCATGAAACAAGCGAAGTGCTGGCAAAAGCGCTGACAGATGCAACAATTCTAGCTATCCCTTTGGAGTTTATGGACCAATGGATGAGCAAATACAAAAGCTGGTACCAGTTCGTTATAACATCTTACCGCAACAGGTTCGAAGAATTGCTAAAAAAAATTGATGCAATTGCTTTTTCGGGTATGGATGAAAGATTGGCGGAATATCTAAAAAAGCAAGTTCAAAAATTAGGTACTACTCTTAAAATAACTCACCAGGAAATTGCCAATGACCTCAATTCGTCAAGAGAAGTAATAAGCCGTTTATTAAAGAAAATGGAATCGAAGGGTTGGCTAACCATCCATAGAAATTCCATTGAGTGGATCGTCCAACCTCAGATAGGTGAGTCGAAAGCACCATAAACTGGATTTAAAAAAGTTTCCCTACCATGCTGTGGTAGTTTCATACACTGGACTTTAAAGCACCTTCAGGGGTTTGGGGCTTCCTATGTGACTTATATCACGGTAGTATTAAACGTTTGCCACCATCTTTGCATAAATGGAAACAGCAGGCTACCTGGCATCATTATTTATTGGTATTTCATTAGGCTTAATCGGTGGCGGCGGTTCAATTCTTACCGTGCCTGTACTTGTTTACCTGTTTGCAATCTCACCTACCATTGCCATTAGTTACTCTCTCTTCATTGTAGGCTTTACAAGCCTGGTAGGAGCTTTTAATTATTACCGAAAAGGTTTAGTTAGTTTCAAGACCGTTGTGCTTTTTGGTTCATCTTCTATCACTACTGTTTTTATAGCACGAAAATTTATCATTCCATCCTTGCCAAATGTGTTTTTCAGGCTCGGCTCTTTTGAGGTTACTCATTCTTTATTTGTGATGGTTGTATTTGCTGTGCTGATGTTAGCAGCGTCTGTTTCTATGATAAAAAGCAGAAACGTGATAGCAGAAAAGCAAACAAAAGAAAAACCCTGGATGTTGGTGGTATATGGTGTGCTCATTGGTTTGGTGACAGGTTTTTTAGGTGCAGGTGGTGGCTTTTTATTGATCCCTGCATTAGTGATATTGATGAAGCTACCCATGAAGGAAGCAATTGGAACATCACTCTTAATCATTGCACTTAATTCCTTGATTGGTTTTTTAGGCGACATTGGTCGTCATCCCACTGATTGGAAGTTCATAACCACAGTTTCTGCCATTGCCATTGCAGGTATTTTTGTCGGTAGTTATTTCAATCAAAGGGTAAACAGTGACAAGCTTAAAAGAGGATTTGGTTGGTTTGTATTAACTATGGGTATTTACATCATTGTTAAAGAACTGGTATTATAAATGCTAAGTGACAAGTGTCACAAACCCCGGCTATTCTTTTAAGGAACTTTATTGCATTAAGTCTTGCAACAAGTTTCAGTAACCGTAAAAAAGAAAACGAATTTCTATATGAAGAATTGGATCATAATAAATAAACTCTATTTCATTGGCGCATTATTAGGGGCAGTTGCAGGCTTTCTTTACTGGATGTATGTAGGATGCCTGACAGGCACATGTGCTATTACATCTAATCCTTTAAACAGTACCATTTACTTTGCATCAATCGGGGCAGTACTATTTGGGGCATTTAAGAAACAGACAAAAACAACAGAAACCGATAAACAATAAATATTTATGCTTGAATTTTTAAAACAGCCCTGGGCATGGTATGTAGCTGGGCCCCTGATTGGCTTGATGGTTCCTGGTTTGCTCATACTAGGTAATAAGACGTTAGGTATTTCATCTTCGTTACGGCATGTATGTGCAGCCTGTATACCTGCAAACATTCCATTCTTTAATTACGATTGGAAGAAAGAGGCCTGGAACCTGGTTTTTGTGGCAGGCATTATATTGGGTGCTTTTATAGTTGCAAACTTTTTAAGCAACCCAAATCCGGTTGACATTAATCCTAAACTTGTTGCTGAACTCAACCAATACGGCATTACCCAACAATATTCATTATTGCCCGAACAATTATTCAATTGGCAGCAATTGTTTACAATAAGAGGTTTGTTCTTTATGGTATTTGGCGGATTCTTAGTAGGCTTCGGAACCCGTTATGCAGGGGGGTGCACAAGCGGTCATGCAATCATGGGCTTATCTAATTTACAACTGCCCTCGCTCATTGCAACTATCAGTTTTATGGCAGGTGGTTTTATTATGGCTAATCTTATTCTACCCATTATTCTAAAACTTTAAAAATGGATACAACACATAAAAGACCGGTAAATACAAATACAGATTTTGAAGTAAGGTCATTAGATGTACCGCAAACGGAACAACCCAAACAAGAAAGTCTTTTATCTTTTGGAAAGTATTTGGTATTGGGTGTACTCTTCGGCATTATCCTCGTAAAGTCGGAAGTGATATCATGGTATCGCATACAGGAAATGTTTCGGCTGCAAAGTTTTCACATGTTTGGAGTAATAGGTTCAGCAGTACTAACAGGTCTCATAGCTGTCTGGCTCATAAAAAAGTTTCACATCAAAACAATCACGGGAGAAAAGATAGAATTGCCATTAAAGAAATTTAATAAAGGGCAAATTTATGGTGGTTTGATTTTTGGTTTTGGCTGGGCAATCACAGGAGCTTGCCCGGGTCCTCTATTTGCTCAGATTGGTTCGGGCTTTAGTGTAATTATTGTTACGCTTTTGAGCGCTATAGCAGGCACATGGATGTATGGCTTACTCAGAGAAAAATTACCTCATTAACCCAGATATCAGGTGACAACTTTTATCAAATAGAAAATGAAGTTCAACGAAGTTCACAACGTAAATAAAAACCCATGCAGATAAAACAATTTGAAGATAAAAACCTTTCACACTACAGCTATGCTATTTTAAGTATCAGTGAAAAGAAAATCATACTAATAGACCCTACCCGCCACCCTCAACAATATCTTGATTACGCAAAAGGGCATGATGCCCAAATTACTGGTATTATTGAAACACATCCTCATGCGGATTTTGTAAGTAGTCATTTGGAATTGCATATGGCCACAGGAGCCACAATTTATACGAGCAAAGATGTACATGCCTTTTATCCGCACGAAGCTTTTGATGAAGGGCAAACAATAGAATTAGGCAAAATAAAATTAACAGCACTGAATACGCCCGGTCATTCACCTGACAGCATCAGCATCTCATTGGAACATGATGGTAAACAAATAGCAGTTTTTACTGGCGATACACTTTTTATTGGTGATTGTGGCCGACCCGATTTAAGAGAAGGCGCAGGTAGCATTCAAAGCACAAGAGATACATTGGCTAAACAAATGTATTATTCTTTAAGGGAGAAGCTTATGACGCTGCATGATGAGGTACTGGTATACCCGGCCCACGGCGCAGGCACACTTTGCGGCAAGAACTTAAGTAAAGACAGCAGCAGCACCATTGCGCAGGAGAAGAAAACCAACTGGAGTTTACAGGAAACAACAGAAGAAGAATTTGTACAAAACTTATTAGCAGAGCAGCCATTTATTCCCAATTATTTTCCGTTTGATGTGGAACTTAACCGAAAGGGTGCAGCAGGCATGAAAGAGAGTATTGCTAAGATTCAAATTAGCGATAATGTTGAGGGTACGGTTATATCAACTTTGGATAAATCCATATGGATAATTGATACCAGGAAAGAAGAAGATTTTAAAAAAGGACACTTAACACATTCCATCAACCTTATGGAAGTGGGCAAATTTGAAACATGGTTAGGCAGCATCATCAAACCAAATGAAAAATTTTATTTAGCAAGCGAAAGTACCGAGCAGTTACAAACAATGTTGGAAAGAACAGCTGCAATTGGTTATGAAAGCCAGGTGGCACAGGCATTTGTAATTGAAAGTGGTACGGTAAAGGAAGAAAAAATTAATGTAGAAGAATTTAGAAATCATCAGCAGGATTATACCATAGTTGATGTTAGAAATACCTCGGAAGTAAAAGATGGAAAGATCTTTCACAATAGCATCTCCATACCTTTGGCAGAAATGAGAAATAGGGTGCACGAAATTCCAACAGATAGGCCTATCGTAGTTCATTGTGCCGGAGGTTATCGAAGTGCTGCAGCGAGTTCATTAATACATTCTGAATTGAACAGTAGTATAAAAGTTTTTGATTTGGGCGAAGCAATCAAACAATTCGAATAAAAGAAGCAAAAAAATGAATCTTTCCGAACAACAACATTGGGATAATTTATACAACACAAAAGCAGAAGATGAAGTAAGCTGGTTTCAGCCTTATCCAAA
The DNA here is from genome assembly GCA_043737055.1 of Chitinophagaceae bacterium. Taxonomy (GTDB): domain Bacteria; phylum Bacteroidota; class Bacteroidia; order Chitinophagales; family Chitinophagaceae; genus Ferruginibacter. The sequence goes on from JAYTBG010000029.1 coordinate 9,919, forward strand.
AACTTCCATGGAGTTTGTTGAACTATCTGATCCTTCCCCTTGGTTTGTGTCCTCACGAACCATCTTGCATAAACATAATATTGAAATTAACGTGCACTTCCCAGCCTGCTTTCCAAGAAATGGTTCCATTAAAGTTAGGTATCTGTTTAACACTTTCTTAAATCATTCCAAAACGAATACAGCTTGGCGCCGAGTATATAATTATTACTCTAGCCATTAGTGCCTTCTCTCGAAGGGATAGTTGCGTTTTAGTTTCTGTATTTTATCCCAAAAAAAAAGGCTTGCTTAAAAAGCATGCCTTTAAAAGTCAGTATCAGGTACTACAATCTTCCGCCGCCGATACAAACACCTAGCTTGATACCTAAGTAAGCATTTTGTACAGTATAGCCATCGTTTGCTGTATTGCTAGATGGAGGCACCGTGTTTTTTGGAACCAGGTTATATTCTACACCAAAGCGAAGGTGCTTGTACTCGAAACCACCCCTTACCATACCACCAAACTTTGTTGCTGCCGCTACATTGGAATTGTTGGAATTTATTTCAACCCCGGCAGTAGAATAGACTCCCGCACCTGCACCTGCAAATGGACGAAAGTCATTGTTGTTAAAATAATAATCAGCGGTTGCCAGGTAAGAAGCAGATGCTTTTGCAGTGGAACTCTCGCTATATGTTCCAGACGATAAATTGACACCAGAAAGCATGACAGCACTTTCTAGTCTCAACCCCACACTAAGCTGAGGCATCACTGCATATTTTGGTTCTACAACAAATAATACGCCTCCTTTACCGCCCGTGCCGCCCGTTGGTATCGCATACCCAAGAGATACATCTACTTTAAAGGGTTTAAATTCTCCCTCTTCCTGGGCAAAAGAGGCGGCAGCAAATGCAAATACAAATGCTGACAATAGTAATACTTTTTTCATTTTGAGTGTTGGTTTTGGTTTTATGATTGAAAAATAAATACGTGGGATATACGGGTAATGAAGCACTACAAGAAAGTGAACCCAATTATAATTGATCATTTATTATGGGTTGCACGGAGCCGACATTCCAAATAACAAAAAAGGAAGATGCCAACGTTGTGGCCGACTACATAGCAGAGTGTGCTTTTGCTGAAAAGATGGTTTCATAATATGAGGTGCGGTGGTAAGCAAATGTTTTGGTGCGGTGAAAGTATCTTAAAAATGATAGCGGGCAAACAAAATTGTAAAATTTATTGCAAAAAAGGTGGTTAGGTGAATTAGAATCGGTGCTAAAAAGAAAACTGCGTTTCTGCCATAATTACGTTCCGACGGGATTATCGCAATTCAATTTTCTAGGTGAAGAGTACCGATGGGTATTACTGGAGTATAGGGGGCAGGCGATTCATATCGTCTTCAACCAACAGCCCATTAGTTATCGTAAATGCTGCTCCATTTTCAACTTTCAATTCTGCATCTTTTTTTAAGGTTTGAAAAATATTCAAAATACAGTTGGAGCCGTTTTTAATAAAAATCTTATGATAGGAAGGCAATACTGCCGGGGGCATTTCATTATTGAGCCAATTAGATGGAATATCCCAGTTCCCATTACCAATGAATTCATAATTTTTTGCTGTGCTGATAAAGAAACCACCGAGCCCGTCGTGAAACCTAAACTCAACTTTCCATGTAAGGCTCACTGCCGACCATTGTACAGTTAGATCAACCGGCTTTATAACTTCCGGTACTGTTCCATAACTATCCGGCAGGCCGGTGGAAGAGCTTCCCTTAAATCGTACGATTCTAACATTTGCTTCCGGATTTAAATCTGTAGTAACCGGTAATTTAATGGTTACCTCGGGTCTTAGGTTGTAATTATTAAATTCCCCATTACTAAAATAGAGTGTAATGATATTGCTCATATGCTGTGCTGCCTGCGAATCATCTAAGTGATAGTGCCTGCTTACCAAAGGCAAAGTACCAAACCTTAAGTTGCCTGTTTCTATAAATGTCTTTGCTTTAATTCTTCCTGCACTGGCTGAATTTCCAAACGGCTGCAGCCTTGCAATGATCCTGCATTCGTCTTTCGCAGTTAGGGCGGTAATGCCATCATAGAAATAAGTATTAGTAGAATCCAGGTGTATCGATCGGGATGATGTAGAACTAACGGTGGCTACCGATTGTTTTTCGTATGCGCCAATATCAGCCTGCTCATTAAAAGGGCGGTCATTACGGGTGATATCATTTTGAAGACTGGTTGGAAAAATATTGGTACCCCTATTAATTGCAGGGCTGCAAATTTCTAAAGCCAAACCATCATCCGCAGTGAACCACTTGTTATCCACGCCCACGGGATTAGCGGCATTTCGAAATTGTGGATCATCTACTATACCATTGTTATTCATGTTGCCATTTTTAAACAGGCAATAACTAACGTTTTTTGTGCTGCCACCTGCCAGTGCATCTGTATTACCCCATATAATGGTATTGCTACTGTTAATGGTGCTTCCGGTTGTGGCATATACTGCATCATTGCCACCTAAGTTTAAATTGTTGTAGAGGGTGCAATTGGTAATATTAATCTCACTGATGGATTGGGCATAAATAGCGCCGCCATCAGTACCTGAAGTATTATTGACTAATACACAATTTTGAAGAGTAACATTACTGTTGTAGGCGAAAATGGCGCCTCCCCTGGAGGATGCTACATTTGAGTAGATAGCACAATTACGAATAAAAACATTGTTTGCTTCTCTAATATAAAATGCAGCACCTACATTTCTTGCCATATTTATACCTGGTTCCAATTCTACTGAACCGCTGCCATCGGCAAAACCATTTTTAATTTGAAAGCCATCAATACTGATATCTCCTGCTACTGCGTATATAGATATAGCATGATACGATTCATATAGATCTTGTATTTCCGCATCAATTATGGTTGCATTATTTACAAAATCCCTTACACTGCTATCGGGCCCTGCTCCTCCGGGATAGCCGCCAAGAATAGTGTAGGGATCACCAATAAAAAAATTGTAATCCCTGGCAGTTGTATTTACAGAAGTAGAAGCTCTATAAGTTCCTTTTGCAACCTTGATAGTGCTAACAGTTGAACACCTGTTTGCAATAGCCAATGCGCCCTGCAATGTTTTTTTTGCGGAACTCCAGCTTTTTCCGGTACCATCAGTAGCACGGGATTGATCTACATAAATTGTAGAAAGAATACCTGTACAGCTAACAGAGGCACCGGCACTGCCAGCACCTTCGCAGGGTACACAAATGGGTTTGACCCGATTATCCTGCGCCTGAAGCCTGGTTAATAAAAATAGTAAAAGCAAAAAGCAAAATTGTGTTTTCATTTTATTCAGTTTAAATCTGTAGTATCTAAATTCCCGGGTTGTTAAAAAAAATGACTTTTTTTTCTATACTTTTTAATTGTTATTCAAACGAATAACAACTGGTCTAACATTA
>JAYTBG010000030.1:0-2328 GCA_043737055.1 Chitinophagaceae bacterium
CTTAAGATATTTGATGACAAGAAGGGAGCCTACACTATTTCAAGCTACCAGTTTTTATACAAGAAGAAAGGTGTTACGGAAAATGAAGAAACCGGTAAAGTTTCTCCCACCACGACCATTGTGGCCCAACGGTTCAATACCACTCCCCTGCCGCAGGTTTGGATAGATACCATCCGGGAAGAAGTAAAGTCTGGCGAAGAGTTGTACTTTTTTGATGTAATAGCAAAAGATGCGCAAGGAAGGGTAATGTATGCGCCGGACTTTAAGATTAAAGTGCTATAGAAGAGATAACCTGCTGGTGGAAAATTTCTAAATACCGGGACATTCCCTTACGTTATATATAGTCCCGTTTGAAAAGACGTTTGATTAATTCCCACACTGTTTTCATTGCAACTTTAATAGTCTTAGCCTTACTAACACTCATCATTTATTTTACGGGTCTTGAAGATCATAGATCTTTTTATTTAAATTCACTTTTTTCTACAACGCTACTCTCTACAGCGTTTCTATCGTTCGTTACCACTGGCTTATACAATGGCTGGAAACTTAAAGACAACATTGTAAATCCACTCAACAAATTTGATCGCTGGAAAAAGCCTGATTTGCTTGCAGATGACGGGAGCCTTATGATTATTGACCTGCCAGGTGATGAGGGTGTTGAGGGATGCCTTGTCTCGATTATATCATGGATTGTAATTGGAATTTTCGGAACAATTATCTTCTGGATGTCAGGGACATTTTTTTGGGGAGTCATTTTGACATTTGCAGGCCTGCTTTATTGGATAATTTTCAGAGCTTATCGCTTAATATTCAAAAACTCTGCAACATGCAAGGGAAATTTTTGGAAGAGTCCCGGTATAGCTATCTTATTCACTATTTTCTTTAATTGTTGGATTTACCCAATTATTTTTACGACTCATTTTATCAGAAAAAAGTGAGTTGAATGCACCCAAATCAAAAATCCGAAATCAAAAATCTTAAATCACCTGCGTCGTCTCCTTTATAACCCCCATCACAAAAACACTCTGTACGTTTCCCATATTTTCCTGCTGGCTTAGTTTGTTTACATGAAAGTCGTAGTAGGCATTCATGTCCTTGCAAAGCACTTTTAGCATGAAGTCAAACTCGCCGCTGATGCTGTAGCACTCAATTACCTCTTGTAATTCGTTGATGTTTTTTATGAATTTTACACCCGCAGTTTTACTGTGTTCCTTCAAAGACACGTAGCAAATCACCATGAGGCTTCGGTTTACTTTATTATAATCGAGCAGCGTTACATACTGTTTGATCACGCCGCTTTGCTCAAGGCGCTTGATGCGCTCGTGCACAGGTGTTGTACTCAGATGTATTTTTTCGCTAATCTCTTTTACAGTAATGCGGGCATTGGCCTGCAATAATTTTAGAATTGCAAGGTCATTGCTGTCTAACGCAACAGGGCCCGTGAGCACTTGTTCTTTTTGATCAGTCTTTTTCATACTAAACAGGTCATTTGTTCTATAAATTTAGGTCAATAAAGGATTATCGCCCAAATTTAAATAAACACTTAGAATTTTCCACTACAAAGGTTAGGTTTGCATTCTAAAATAAACATTATGTCAACAGTTACATCTTACGCCATTGATTTCACATTGGCACACCAGGTAAAAGATATGAGCCTTGCAGCATGGGGCCGTAAAGAAATTATGCTAGCCGAGGCAGAAATGCCAGGATTGATGAGCCTTCGTGAAGAATATGGAGCCTCTCAGCCGTTGAAAGGTGCACGCATTGCAGGTTGTCTGCACATGACCATTCAAACCGCCGTTTTAATTGAAACTTTAACCGCCTTGGGTGCTGAAGTAAAATGGAGCTCATGCAACATTTTCAGTACACAAGATCAAGCCGCTGCTGCCATTGCTGAAGCGGGTATTGGTGTTTTTGCCTGGAAAGGTCAAACACAAGAAGAATCTGATTGGTGCATCGAGCAAACTTTGTTCTTTGGTGCAGAAGACAGACCTCTTAACATGATTTTGGACGATGGTGGTGATTTAACCAACATGGTTTTTGATAAATATCCTGAATTAATCTCAGGCATTAAAGGCTTGAGCGAAGAAACTACAACAGGAGTACATCGTTTATACGAGCGTATGGCTGCAGGTACTTTACCAATTCCGGCTATTAATATAAACGATTCAGTTACCAAATCTAAATTTGATAACAAGTACGGTTGTCAGGAGTCTTTGGTAGATTCTATCCGCAGAGCAACTGATGTAATGATGGCAGGAAAAGTAGCAGTAGTGGGCGGTTACGGCGATGTAGGAAAAGGAAGTGCACAAAGTTTACGTGGTGCAG